>JAJECI010000010.1 GCA_022822065.1 Candidatus Dadabacteria bacterium | reverse complement strand
AGGTCTTTTGTCCGTCAGACCTTTCATAGTCATGAGCGGACGCTTCGATGCTGAACGAAAAACAAAGTGCCAGCGCAAAAAACAGACTCAAAGATATTGCGTGTATTCTGAACTTCATCCTTATATTTCCTCCCGTCATTTCTTATAGGGCCGATATTATGGGAACAACCGGTCCTTTCCATTATTAAACCACAGATGAAGCTCAAACTCCAAAGAAAATTCAACGGGATTATGCGCGGTGACGCTGCGCAACCCCGGCTCGTTGAGCTGCGGGAGCCGATATCAGTTTTTTGAAAAATAAAATCACTATATAAATTTATTGCTTGATGAAAAGTATGAAGTTCCAAAAGAAAGAAAACCCCGCAGTAAGATTCCTTGTTTTTCTGGTAAGAACCTACCAGAGAACCATTTCTCCCCTGCTTCCCCAAACCTGCAGGTTCTACCCCAGTTGCTCCGCGTATTCAATTGAAGCCCTGCGGGAACACGGAGCTTTAAGAGGAACTTGGATGACCCTCAGGAGAGTACTGCGGTGTCATCCGCTAAGCGCGGGGGGATATGACCCCGTGAGGAAAAAAAGCGATAAGCGGGAGAAGGGGTGAATAAAAATCCCCTGTTCCTATTAAAACTTATCGTGTATGATTGCTCCCATGATTTCTTACTCTTTGGTTTCCTGCTACATGCTAGAATTCCGCACAGAAAACGGGAGCAGTCTCACAGGTGTCTCGCAGAAATCACGATAGCGCCCCACATCCTCGATAAAGCCCTAAGAAACAACACATGAACAGCGACCTCAAGAAAAACTATATTTTATTTCTGGTATTGTCGGTACTGGTCATCGTCGGTTACTCGGCGTTTTTCGCGGAAGCCCCCAAGGAAAAGCAGCCCTCAAAAATAGACCGGCCCGCTTCGGCACCCGCAGCCGCAGGGGATCTTTCCGAAGAACCGGGTTCCCCACAGGAACTTCCCACGAAATTTGAACCGATAAAGTCTTCCTACTCTTCCAAGATCATAAAAGTCAAATCCGACCTTTATACTGCGGAGATAGACACTCTCGGAGGAAAAATTGTCGGCTGGGAGCTTGTGGAATACAAAAATACGGTCGAGACGGACTCGGTACCCGTGGCGGTGATAAATGAAGAGAAAAAGTCGTTTGACACCATACTGAGAGTCAAGAACGAAAAAATGCCGGAACTCATCCCGTTTTCCTACAAGGGAGGCACGGACCTGGTCGTGGGTCCCGAGGGGCTTGACGTCAATCTGGTCTGGAGAAAACCCGGCGGGCTCACGGTGCGTAAAACCATCTCCTTTTACCCCGGGAAATACTTTATCAGAGAGAACCTGGAGGTTCTCAACGGAACGCAGGGCCAGATAAGCCAGAAAGTTTACGTCGGCTGGGAAAATACGGTATACGAAAGCGGTTCAAGCAGTCTCTACGAGTTTATCTCCATGGTCGGCGACGATGTCAAGCGGACCAAGAAACCCCTTAAGGAAACCAAGGGTTACAATGGAGAGACGAACTGGTTCGGTTTCGGCGACAAGTATTTTCTCGGCGCATTTCTGCCGGAAATAGGGGGAGATCGGGGACTCTACCTGCAGCCCCTTGATGAAAAAGGTCTTGCCGGGGCAAGTTTTTCCTATCCGGAGCAGAAAATAGCCGCGGGGAAAAGCTACAAGGTCGGGTGGAAATCGTATTTCGGTCCGAAAAATGAACCGGACCTCAAGGAAGCCGGGTACCAGCTTGAGAAATCGATTGACTACGGCTATGCGGGAGTACTTACCAAGATCGCCGTCGTGCTGCTTAAGTTCGTCAACGACTTTTTCAGCAACTTCGGAATCTCCATAATAGTGCTTACGATCGCTCTCAGGGTGATATTCTTTCCCCTTACCGTAAAAAGCATGAAATCGATGAAAGCCATGCAGAACAAGATGAAGAGCCTGAAACCCGAAATCGACGCTCTGAAAGAAAAATACAAGGACGACAAATCGACACAGCAGGCGGAGATGATGAAGCTTTACACAAGCAACAACATAAACCCGCTCAGCAGTCTCGGGGGGTGTCTTCCCCTGCTCATACAGCTCCCCGTTTTCATAGCTCTTTATTTCGCGCTTCTGTATTCGATAGATCTAAGACACAGCTCGTTTCTCTGGGTAAACGACCTCTCCCAGCCTGAACACCTGTTTGACGTACTGGGAATACCGTTTCGGGTGCTGCCCATTTTGATGGGTGTCTCGTGGTTTCTCTCGCAGAGACTCACCCCCATGACTGCTCCGGGAAGCGAAACGATGGAACTGCAGATGAAACTCATGCAGTTTATGCCTATAATTTTTACCGTAATGTTCTGGGGTCTGCCTTCCGGTCTTATACTTTACTGGACCGTAAGCAACATTCTCTCCGTCGGTCAGCAACTATACATCAATCGACAGGTTCCAGAAGAAGGAGGATAACAATGGCCAACGCAATAGAAAAGGAAGGAAAAACCATTTCCGAAGCCGTAGTAAACGCCTGCGAGGAACTCGGAGTCTCAAAAGACGAAGTAGAAATCGAAGTTATAAGGGAAGACTCCAAGGGACTTCTGGGCATAGGAAGCAAAAACGCCATAGTCAGGGTGGAGATAAAAACGGGGGGACTGAGCGAAAAGGCGTTTAGGGCGAAGAAAACTCTTGAAACCGTTCTGGGCTTTTTGTTTTCAACCCCGCAGAGCGTAAAAACCGAAGAGACCGAAAACAGGATAATACTTGAAGTATGGCCCGTTAAAGACAAGAAGTTCCTCATAGGGAGAAACGGGGAAGTGATAAAGTCCCTTGAGTACATAGTGGGGAAGATAGCTTCTAAAAACAGCGAGGAGGGAAAAAGCAAGAGGGTCGCCATAAATATCGGTGGGCACGACGGCAAGAAAAAAGACACCGATGTGCCGAGAAAAGTCGCAGAGACCGTGCAGAAAGTAAAAGAGAGCGGAAATTCTCACTCAATCGAGCGGCTTTCGTCCTACGAAAGGAAAATGGCCTACATAGAACTCAAGAAGCAAGAGGACATAAAATACGAGACGGTGCCGAGCAAGGGCAATTCGAAAAAAATCGTCGTCAGCCCTCAGGCCTGAACTCAGGAATCCCGAAGCGCCCTGAAAAAATCCTCAAGAATATGCGCGCATCGCTCGCCGCAGACTCCCCCCGAGAACTCCACCCGGTGATTGAGCTCCCCTCCCGCGCCGATTCCGAAGTTGCTTACAAGCGCTCCGCCCTTGGGATCGGGAGCACCGAACACCACCCTTTCTATTCTCGCGTTGACTATGGCCCCCATGCACATGGCACAGGGCTCGAGGGTGACGTAGATTGAAGTGCCGGAAAGCCTCCAGCTTCCGATAACCTCGCACGCACGGCGTATAGCCAGAATTTCGGCGTGGGCGGTAGCGTCCGAAGTTGATTCCCTCAGGTTATGGGCGGCTGAAATTACGGCACCGCCCCCATCGACTATGACCGCCCCGACCGGAACCTCGCCTTCCGAAGCGGCCCGCTCGGCCTCCCTGATAGCCAAGGCCATAATATTTTCATCGGACTGCCCTGCCACGGATAAAAGGAAAATCTACTTTCTGGCGCTGAACTTGAGGCCCGTCTCGTTTCTGTCCCAGGTATTCTCCGTGATTTCCTTTATCTCGGCGACCTTGACCTTCTGGGTCGCGGTTACCGGGAATCCATCCTCGTAAACCTCTATGAACCTGGGAACCATGGCCACTATGACCCTTTCAGCCATCCATTTGGAGAACTCAATCGGATCGAACTCCTCGCCCGCCTTGAGCGTAACGCAGAGCTTGATCTCGTCATCCGAAACGTTCGGAAGCCTTATACCGACCGCAATGGCTTCCTGAATCGCGGGATATTGCATCGCCTCGTCCCCGACGGCTACCGGATCCACGTTTTCGCCTGAAACCCTGATGCGGCTGAACCTTCCGACAAAATAGTATCTCCCGTCGATACCTCTGGCGAAGAGATCGTCCGAATTGAAGAAGCCGTCATCGTCAAAGGCTTCCCTGGTTCTTCTCTCATCCTTGAAATACTCATTCAGGGTCGTATGCGGAACAAGAGGCTTTACGAAAAGAAGCCCTTTGGCGTCGTCGGGAGGAGTAATGTCATCGGTAGAGTCCCAGAACGGCCTTACCACCGCATCAATGTCTTCGGGATTTCTGAGCTCGACGTAGTATCCCTCCATGGGGAAACCGGATGAACCCGGGCGGTGATCCTCGGGGTCTTTCCAGAGAACCATGCCCATCTCGGTCGAACCGTATCCGTCTATTACCCTGACTCCGAAGCGCTCCTGGAATTCCTTCAGGTTCCTCGGAGCCGGGGAGCCCAGCATTATCCTTATGTTGTGCTTCTGATCCCACTCGCTCTCAGGAGCAGCCCAAAGATACTCGGCCACCGCTCCCAGCATGTTAACGCATGTCGCGCCGCACCCGGCCGCCCATTTCCAGAAGTTGGAAGCTGAGAACCTCGGGAAAAACACGGCAGTCCCGCCGGACGCCATGGCGCTGAAAAGGCACATCACCTGGGCGTTCGCGTGGCCAAGGGAAAGTATGCTCATGAGAACGTCATCGCTCCTTACTCCCTGCTGCTGCAGATAAGAGCGGACCGTCATGATCACTCCTCCGTGATCCCTGGCAACCCCCTTTGGCATCCCTGTGGTACCGGACGTGAACATACACCTCTCCATGTCGGCAGTGGTAACGTCCACCCCGGGATTAGTATCGTCATATTTGTCGAACTCCGAGAAAGGAAACGCCTTTATGCCTCCGATTTTTTCGGGAGGACTGTCAACCGTTACGAAAACCGCTTCAAGATGCTCAAGGCTGTCGCCGATTTCTTCTATGAAAGGAATGCTCCCCTCGTCAATAACAAGGGCTCTCATGTCTGAATAGTTTATTACGTAGGCCAGCCTCTCGCCTTTTTCGTCCTTGTTTACCGGAACCTGCACACCGCCGCACTTGTGTATCGCGATAATCGATATCACATGCTCGGAGCAGTTGAGCATGTACATGCCGACCTTGTCCCCTTTATTTATTCCGAACCCTTGGGCAAGACCGTTTGCCACCCTGTTGGCCCACGCGTTGGTTTCCGCGTAAGTATAGCTCTCGACAATGTTTCCATCCCGGTCTCCGACCTTGAACATCGCCTTTTCTGGAAACGCTTCGGCACCCTTCTCAAGATTTGTAGTTATCGGTTCCCACTGCGAAGTGTCTTCAAATCTGCCGAAGGGAAGATCTCCGCTTCCCTGATAAGCAGCTTCGCGCGGTTTGAATAATAATTGCATTTACTGTAACCTCCTGAACAGTCTTATAGCATTTGGAAATGAAAAAAACACCCGGACTATTATAGGTTAATCGGTGCCTCATTGCAAACCTTGTTTTTTTCCGGTTCCTGAAAAGATCTCCGGCCTGCCGTATAAGGCCTGAATCCTGCTTCTGATATATGGAAATCTTTAGCCTCCTGATCTTTATCGCAAGTTTGTTTGTTCTCTGGAAAGGGGCCGACTTTCTCGTTAAAGGTGCATCGGGACTTGCGAAATTCACCGGCATGGGTCCTTTCTTCGCGGGATTCACAGTGGTCGCGCTCGGAACATCCGCCCCTGAGTTCGTGGTCTGCCTAGTGGCAGTCATAGAGGGTTCGAGCGACATAGCGGTCGGAAACGTAGTCGGGAGCAATATCGCCAACATCGGGCTTATTTTCGGCCTGACAGTCCTTATAAGTCCCATAGTCATAGCCAAAGAGGCGTGGGAGGAGCAGAGGCTCCCGCTCATTTTCTTAGTGATTATGACCCTTGCCGCTTATGGTCTTAGTCGCATAGGATTCTCCATCGGAAGAGGTGAAGGTGCGCTGCTGTTTTTGCTGCTCATCGTCTTTTTGTTCGTCCCCTACAAAGAATCAATGGAAGGAAAAGACGAGAGTTCTCCTGCGCAACGAGGCGAGGGCGGGTGGAAACTTCTTCTCTACGTGGTCTTGGGTTCCGTGCTTCTGGCGGGAAGCGCACATTTTCTTGTTAACAGCGCAATAAAGATCGCCACGCAGCTTGGAGTAAGTGAACTGTTCATAGGGGTAACGGCTGTTGCCATCGGGACTTCACTCCCGGAACTCGGCGCTTCTCTCGTGGCGGCATGGAGAAAGGAGCGGAACATAGTCGTCGGCAATATAATAGGCAGTAACTTCTTTAACCTCGGGTTTCTGGGCCTCGTGGCGGTCATCCGGCCCGTAAACGTAAACCGGGACATGTTCGGAAACACATCCGAATTTACGTTTCTCCTCCTGCTTACCGTTATTTTCGCGTTATTAATCGGAAAAACCTGGATTGGCCAAAACAGGATCGGAAAGAAAAAAGGTGCTCTTCTGCTTATCGTTTACGCGGCGTTTCTGTACTTTATCTCGGGCTCACTTTCTTGACCTGAGCTTGAGTCCGCTTTCGTGTCTATCCCAAGTGGAATCGGATATGTTCTTAAGCTCTGAAACCGCGATCTTCTGCGTTGAGGTAAGCGGAAACTCCTCGTAGATTTCGATGAACCTTGGAACCATGGCCACCATCACCTTTTCGGCCATCCACTCGCAGAACTCCACCGGATCAAAATCCGCCCCTTCGTTGAGTATCAGGTTAAGCTTGATCTCGTCATCCGATATGTCGGGCAGTCTCAGCCCTACGGCCACGGCTTCCCGCACGGAGGGATGTTCCTCGGAGACATCGGCCACGGCTACCGGATCCACGTTCTCTCCCGACACGCGTATCCTGCTGTAGCGGCCCATGAAGTAGTATCTCCCGTCGGTTCCCACGGCGAACAGGTCATCCGAATTGAAAAAGCCCTGGTCGTCAAAGGCGTTTTTTGTTCTTCTCTCATCCTTGAAATATTCATCAAGGGTCGTGTGCGGAACCAGAGGCTTTATGAAAAGAAGTCCCTTTTCCTCCTCTGCGGGAGCGGGGTTCTTATCCACATCCCAGAGCTTGTCTATGATCTCGTCTGTGTTCAGAGGATCTCTTATTTCAAGATGGTATCCCTCGACGGGAAACCCGCACGAGCCCGGCTTTTCATCTTCGGGATCTTTCCAGAGCGGCATTCCCATCTCAGTAGATCCGTAGCCTTCCACTATCTTTGTGTTGAACCTTTCCTCAAACTCGCGAAGCTTTTTAGGCGCGGGCCCTGAAAGCATCATCCTTATCCCGTGCTTCGAATCCCAATCCGAGAGCGGAGAAGCCCATATGTACTCTGGCACCGCCCCCAGCATGTTTGCCCCGGTCGCGCCGCAGCCAGCCGCCCACTTCCAGAAATTGGAAGCCGAGAACCTAGGGAAGAAAACGGCCGAACCACCAACGGCTACCGAAACGAAAAGGCACATCACCTGGGCGTTTGCGTGTCCCAGGGAAAGAACCGTCATCAAAACGTCCTCGCTTCTCAGCCCCTGCTGCTGTATAAAGGAGCGGACAGTCATTATGACTCCTCCGTGGTCGCGGATAACCCCTTTGGGCATTCCAGTGGTGCCGGAGGTGAACATGCATCTTTCCTTGTCGGCGATTGTCACGTCAACTCCAGGGTTTTCAGATGAATACTGATCAAAAGTGGAGAAAGGAAGCGCTTTTATGCCCCCTATGTCCGCCGGAGCATCTTCTGAGACGAGGAAAACCGCCTCAAGGTTCTTAAGTTTGTCTGCTATTTCACTTATGTAGGGAAGGCTCTGGGTATCAACCACGAGCACCCGCATCTCGGAGTAGTTTATTACGTAAGCTAGCCTCTCACCTTTTTCATCCTTGTTTATCGGAACCTGGACGGCTCCTGACTTGTGCGCGGCGATGATTGATATGACATATTCGGAACAGTTGAGCATATACATGCCGACCTTGTCCCCTTTTTTTATGCCGAATTCCTCGACGAGGCCGTTTGCAACCCTGTTCGCCCATTCGTTGGTTTCTCCGTAGCTGTAGCTTTCAGCTACGTTGCCGTCTGAATCCCCGAGGCTGAACATCGTTCTTTCTGAGTATGACTCAGCCCCTGCCTCAAGGTATCTGGTTATCGGAAGCCACTTGTCGGTGTCGTCTAAGGGGCCGTTTGGAAGAGTCCCCTTTCCTACGTATTTTTCGTCTCTCGGACGTAAAGGCAGTTTCATTTTTTCCTCACCATCGTTTATTCTGAGCGTTCTATTTTACCTGAAAAACAGTTGACTGGGGCCTGACGCCCCCATGCTTGTGGTCTGCTCAACTGTTTTGGGTCCGCTTCAAGCTGACAAAAAATTTCTCCTCACATTTTGTACAATTTGAAAGTGCCAATTTCAAATTGTACAAAAGACCCCAGTGCCGAACGCTAACCTTTCAATTAAAATAGACTGGATCGGCCAGTATGGCCGGGTTCGGGAAAAAGTCTTATCATGTTTTCTTTTCGGTGCGGAGACTGGTTTTTTTGTCTTCCTTGAACAGTTCCTTTAGTTCCTGCGTAGGATCAAACACGTCTTCAGGAAACCCGGTTTTATCGTGGTAAACAGCCATCTGACTATCCAGAGCTTGGGCATCATGCTCCTGAAACGCCTGAATTATCCCCGCCGCATCGGCTGGTGGTAACCCCAGATGCTCAAGCAGCTGGGTTGAAAGAGCAAGGCTTGAAAGCAGAGTTTCGCGAATCACGGAGGTCACTCCCAGCTCGCGGAGCTTTATTTCGTGAAAACGATTCCTAGCACGCGCCATAATTTTAAGGTTCGGAAAGGCATTAGATACCTGGCTGACTATTTTCAGAGACGATTCGACATCGTCGATCGCCACGACGATCGCGGGAGCCCGGTCAATATGAGCGGACAGCAGAACCCGCAGGCTCGATGCGTTGCCATAGTATGTTTCACTTGCAAACTGACGAACGAAGTCAACCCTCTTGGGATCAAGTTCAATCACCGTGAACGGAATTTCAAGTATGGTCAGTATTCGGGCTACGGTCTGGCCGAACGGGCCAAAACCTACGATGATAACGGAATTTTGCGATCCATGGGTTTCCTCTACCGGTGCAGGCGCGCTGTCTTTGTCGGCACCGAACCGGGAATCGAGCGCAACGAGAAAAGGCGTTGCCGCCATCGACAACGTTACCACCAAAACAGCAATATCAACAACGAATTGATCTACAAGCTGCGCCGAAACACCCACAGTAAACAGAATGAATGCAAATTCCCCGCCTTGAGAAAGAACAAGCCCCGTCCGCACCGCTTCATCGTGCTCAAGACCCTGCAATCTGGCAAGCGGGTATATAATGAGCGATTTTACGACCATGAGAACCACAGTCAGTCCGACTATCAAAAGCGGTTTGCTGATCAGCAAGCTCAGGTTGGCCGACATGCCAACCGCAATGAAGAAAAGACCCACGAGCAGCCCCTTAAAGGGCATCACGTCCGCTTCAAGCTGGTGGCGATACTCAGAATCGGCAACCATCACACCCGCTACGAAAGCCCCAAGTCCCATTGAAAAGCCAATGCTGTGCATCGCCAAGGCGGCACCTGTCACGAGCGTAAGCGCAGCGGCCGTGAAAAGTTCATGAATTCCCGTGGAGGCAACAAAACGCAGGGCGGGGCGAAGCGTAAACCGAGCAACCACGAATCCAGCCACAACAGTGATAAGAAGCAGTAGATTCAACGACACCGAATCCCCGGGCTCAGAAGACAAGATGCCTATCAAGGCTATTGCCGGAATAACGGCGACATCCTGCATGAGCAGCGTGCCGAAAGCCGCACGTCCATGGGGCCTGTTGAACTCCCTGTGCTCACCGAGCCACTGCACGACAAATGCCGTGCTTGAAAGAGCAAGCGAAAATCCGATCAACATTGACGCGGGCGAACTCATCCCCAGCAACATCAAGCAAAGCACCGCAATGACGACCGAAGTGATGAGGATCTGGGTTATGCCAAGCCCGAAGAGGAATCTTCGCATGGTCCAGAGACGATGCGGACGAAGTTCAAGCCCGATGAGAAACAGCAACAAAACAATTCCGAACTCAGCAAAGTGCAGAACTTCCGTTGCATTGCCTACAAGCCCGAACACGCTCGGACCGATCAGCAACCCAACCAGCAGGTAACCAATCACGCTGCTCAATCCGAACTTACGGCAGACGGGGACAACGACAATCGTCGCCAGCAGAAAAATGAAAGCTTCAACCAGAAGGCCCATCTGACCTCCTTCGAAACAGATTCGAATTCTTCTCCCTCAAAACCTCTCTTTGTTTAACTAACTCAGACATTGCTTAACAGACGTAACTCCTTCGGAACCTTGGGCTCACACTAAAATGTGGGCAAGTAAAAACAGACCGTAAAACCGCTCTTTCGGTTAAGAACCGCATTGCGGAAAAACTGGTCAAAACGCGGTCCTATGTACTCTAGATATGTTAATAAGTCGAAAGGGTTTCTCAAACAGGAAAAAAAGAAACAATTGCTCTTCAATAGGTCACAAAACGGGATGAAAGATTCAGAATTCGCTGATTTTCCAAGATACCGAGTTATGGGGAGAAAACGGGAAAGCCGTATCGGTTTTACCCATAGTAGTCGATAAAGTTTCTGAGAACATCCTTCCCGTACTCTGTAAGGATAGACTCGGGGTGGAACTGAACGCCCTCGACGGGAAGTTCTCTGTGCCTTATCCCCATGATTTCACCCTCCTCGGTCCGGGCAGAAATCTCGAAGTCGGAGGGAAGGGACGCTTCCTCCACCAGAAGCGAATGGTATCTCGTAGCCTCGAAGGGATTTGGAAGATCTTTATAGATGGTTTTTCCGTCGTGGATGATCGGGGAGGTTTTTCCGTGCAAAAGCCTCTCGGCCCGGACTATGTTCGCCCCGTAAGCGTAGCCGACTGCCTGGTGACCCAGGCAAACGCCGAGAATGGGTTTTTTACCGACGTACCTTTTTATTATGTCAACCGAAAGCCCCGCCTCCTTAGGCGTGCAGGGCCCCGGAGAGATTACAATCATGTCGGGATCAAGATCATCAACGAAACCGAAATCAAGGCAGTCGTTTCTCTTAACCTCGATCTGCTGGCCAAGCTCCCCCAGATAGTGAACCAAGTTGTAGGTGAAGGAATCGTAATTATCGATCATTAAAATCATCTTCTTTTTCCCTTCGGTCATCAGAATCCGTCCTCCGCAAGCTCAACCGATTTCACCAAGGCCTTTACCTTGTTAACCGTTTCCTGGTACTCGGTTTCGGGATTCGAATCGGCCACTATGCCGGCTCCCGCCTGTATGTAGATTTTACCGTCTTTTATAACGAACGTTCTTATGGTTATGCAACTGTCCATGTTGCCTGAGAAGCTGAAGTAGCAGACGCAGCCCCCGTAGGCCCCTCTCATGCCCGGCTCGGTCTCCTCGATTATCTCCATGGCTCTTACCTTCGGCGCCCCGGAAAGGGTGCCCGCGGGAAAAGTCGCCTTTATGACGTCAAAGGCGTCCGACCCTTCGGCAAGCAGTGCGGTAACGTTTGAAACTATATGCATCACGTGGGAGTATCTCTCCACTATCATGAACTCGTCAACCCTGACCGAACCCGTGTCGGAAACTCTTCCCAGATCGTTTCTCGCCAGGTCAACCAGCATTATGTGCTCCGCCCTTTCTTTGGGGTCCGTAAGGAGTTCGGTCGCGAGGCTTTCGTCCTCGGAGACGGTTTTCCCTCTGGGCCTAGTTCCGGCTATCGGGCGGCTTGCGATTCTTTTCCCCTCAACTCTCACCATGACCTCGGGGGAGGACCCGGTGAGTATCTCATCGCCCATCCTCAGGAAAAACATGTACGGGGAAGGGTTTAGTATTCTGAGAGCCCTGTAGAGATCAAAAGGGTCGACCCTCAGGTCCGTTTTCCATCTCTGTGATATCACGGCCTGTATTATGTCTCCTGACTTTATGTATTCCTTGGTCCTGAGAACCGCTTCTTTGAACTCCGCAGGCTCGAAATTGGACTCAAGCTTGAATTCTTCCTCGGAAGCAACCCCTGAAACACCGTCCGTAAGGGATTTGTCGAGTGAATTTTTAAGCTTGTTTTTAAGTTCGGCTATCTTGGCCAGGGATTTTTCGTACTCCTCTTTTGCATTCTCCATGTCGGGAACGTAGGCATTTGAAATAATCTTTATCTTGCTTGTTACGTTATCGAAGGCCAAAACGGTATCCATGACCATGTAAATGGAATCCCAGAGGTTGAGCTCGTCGGGTGAGGTTTCGGGAATATTTTCGATGAACCTGACCATGTCGTAACCGAAATAACCGACCGCTCCCCCATAAAATCTCGGAAGTTCCTCGGAGGAAACCGGCCTGTAGCACGAAAGCAGGTCCCGCAGTGCCAGAATCGGATCGCCCGTGAACGTCTCCGTTTCACCGCCCGGGCGAATTATCTCGACATTGCGGCCCTTGGAGCGGAACACCACCGAGGGCTCCGTGCCCATAAAGCTGTAGCGCGCCCACTTGTCCCCACCCTCGACGCTTTCGAAAAGAAAGGAATAATCCGATGAGTCTATCTTCCTGAAAACCGAAACCGGGGTATCGTAATCGGCCAGAACCTCCTCCCACACGGGCACAAGATTCCCGCGTTTGAGGTTTTCGAGGAACTGCTCGTAGGAGGGAGAAATCATGAGAGGAAATGATAAGACTCGAAAAACTAAAGTCAAGAAGAGCGCCTTTTATAAATCCCCGGGGACATTATAATTAAGGGCTTGAAAATAAAGGAGCAAATTAACATTGATTCCCGATAAAGCGATATTCAGAGAGTACGACATAAGAGGCATAGCGGGGGAGAGCATCACAGAAGAGGTCGTCGAGAGAATCGGAAAAGCCTATGGAACCATGGTGGCCGAGGGCGGCGGGGCGGAGGTTTCGGTGGGATACGACTGCAGGAAATCTTCCCCGGCATTCCGCGACGCGCTCTGCGAAGGAATAATCTCAACCGGCGTCGATGTGGTCGACATAGGGATGGTAACGACCCCGATGGTTTATTTCTCCACCTTCACATCGGGCGTTGACGGCGGGGTGATGGTAACCGCCAGCCACAACCCTTCCGAGTACAACGGGCTTAAAATGTGCGTCGGCCAGAACTCCCTTTTCGGCAAGGGAATACAGGAAATAAGAAAATCGGTCGAAAAAGGCAAATTCAGAACGGGAAAAGGCAAAAAAAGGCGGACAGATATAATCGATCGATACTTGGAATTTTTTGAGCAGAATCTTCATATAGAACCGGGGATAAAGGTCGCGGCCGACGGCGGCAACGGAACCGCGGGGGTCGCCTGCCCGGAGATACTCAGAAGATTCGGCTGCGAGACACACGAACTCTACATGGACCCCGACGGGGACTTTCCGAATCACCACCCGGACCCCACAGTCGAGGAGAACCTCTCCGACATAAAGAAAAAGATCGTGGATGGCGGCCTCGACGTGGGCTTGGCGTTTGACGGGGACGCGGACAGGATAGGAGTTATCGATGAGCGGGGAAACTCAATGAGCGGAGATATGCTGCTCCTTGTCTATTCGCTCGATCTTCTCGAAACGAACCCGGGAGCGACCATAATAGGGGACGTTAAGTGTTCGGGAAATCTTTTCTCCAAGATCCGGGAAGCCGGCGGAAATCCAATCATGTGGAAAACGGGCCATTCGGTGATCAAGGACAAAATGAAAAAGGAGGGCGCCGAACTCGGGGGTGAGATGAGCGGCCACATCTTCTTTAAAAACAGGTTTTTCGGATACGACGACGCTCTTTACGCGGGCCTTCGATTTCTTGAAATCCTCTCGAAAACGGGAAAAAAGACCTCGGAACTGCTTACGGGACTGCCTAAGACCTTCGCAACCCCGGAGATAAGAATAGACTGCCCCGATGAAATCAAGTTTCAGGTAACAGAAGCGGTGAAGAAAAAACTCGGAGAGCAGAACGAAGTGATCGACATAGACGGAGTCAGGGTCGAGTACCCGGACGGATGGGGCCTTCTCCGGGCTTCTAATACGCAACCGGCCCTGGTACTGCGTTTTGAAGCTCAGACGGAACCGAGGTTAGCGGAAATAAGGGAAACCGTGGAGAAAACGCTTAGGGAAACGATCAGTGAGATCGGCTGATCAGGAACACTCCCTTGCCGGGATAAACTTGTAGGAACTGATATCCGTCCCGTCTGGCGCCATCTTTATCACCCCGACCGTAATGGCCATCTCCTCACCGAACTCAAGAGAATCGGGGTCCTCAGTTTCAACCTGCGCCATGACCCTTACGCCTTCTGGAAAATCGACAAGAGCGAGAACATAGGGCACCTTGAATTCCGGCATGCTCCTTCTCACGACCGTAAAGGAATGCAGAACGCCTGTGGGGCTCAGAAGCTTCTCCTCTACGTCATCTGAAAAACTCACAGGATCCGCAAGATACTTCGGGAAGGTCCAGTTATCGGATTCCTTGCAGTAACCCGCGATCAGCCTAACTCTGCCCTCGTCGTCGGTCGTAAACAAATCCTGTCTGAAAATATCTTCGCTCATGACTCTCTCTCCTTAAACGATCGTTTAGCGTGAAGGGAAATTATATACAACTGAAAACAGTTTTCAATTCCCGCAAAACCCCGCGGCGGAGAAGCGCTTGTCGGGGTTTGTAAAAAAACGGGTGAATTTGTAGAATCCTTACGTGGCGGAAAAAATCCCAAGAGCGCTTACCATTGCCGGGTCCGATTCAGGAGGAGGGGCAGGGATCCAGGCCGACCTCAAGACTTTTACCGCCCTGGGAGTGTACGGACTTTCCGTGCTTACCTCAGTTACTGCCCAGAACACCTTGGAGGTAAGCGCAATCCATGACCTTCCCGAGCAGTTCGTGGGGCTGCAGTTTGACGCCGTGATGAGCGACATAGGCTGCGACGCGGCCAAGCTCGGGATGCTTTCCAACGAAAAAATCATTGAGACAGTAGCTGAAAAAATAGATCAGTATGCAATCAAAAAACTGGTTGTCGATCCCGTGATGCGTTCAAAAGGCGGAACCGCTCTTTTAAGAAACTCGACGGAACTTCTAAAAAAAGAGATTCTGCCAAGGGCCCTTGTAGTTACTCCGAACATACCCGAGGCGGAAATACTGAGTTCTGTAAGCATAAGCAACGTAAGCGACATGAAGACCGCAGCCGAAAAGATTCTCTCGCTTGGAGCAAGGAGTGTTCTCGTAAAAGGAGGGCATCTAGCGAAAGACTATCCCGCGGTGGATATTTTTTTCGACGGGGAGACATTTGAAGAACTGGTTAGCGAAAGAATCGAAACGAAGAATACCCACGGGACCGGCTGCACTTTTTCGGCCGCCGTGTGCGCGTTTCTGGCGAGGGGGATACCTCTTCCAGTTTCCCTAGAAAACTCGAAAGCCTTTGTCACGGAAGCGATAAGAAATTCTCTTGAAATAGGGAAAGGACATGGGCCCCTCAACCACCTAGGAAAAATCTGAGAACCAGGGGCTGCTGTTTTCCCGTACTCAATTGTATATAATTCCCCTGTTGAAAGTGTCCGTCAGGAGCGCGGCACGTTTGTCCGGAACGTGGGACGCTCCAAAGGGTACAATGCAGCGAGCCGTAACGCCGGACTTTTTGCGAGGATCAGAACACATGCCTGAAAACGAAACCGACCGAGCGCATTCCGAACCTGGAGCACGTCGGGCCCGGCTGGCAGTTTCAGCGGTACTGTTCACGCTGCTGGTTATCGCGATTCTGACATTGGCGGGCATTGGCGCGCGTTACTGGACCCGCGGGGACTTCAACGTTATCCATGCCCTGTTGATTCTTTTCCTCTCGATTAATCTGGTGATCTGCTATTGGGAAGTGTGCCTGTTTCTCAGACGCGACTATATAAAGGTGCGCGCCGAATATTGGCGCGAGCGCTGGCGGGAAACGGGCCGAAAACCGGCCATCGAATTCCTTACCGCAAAGATTCCGTTGACGAGGTTGTTGTCGCCGACGGTATGGGCGGATGTCTGGGCGACGTATTCCCAGTTCGACGATTCCTACGCAGACCGGCGCACATTCGGTTACATTGTGGATGTCGGCAACGGCTTCGTGACCTCGATCCCGACGTTGGTTCTCTACGTCGCCTTCACCTTCGATATTTTGCCCGCGCTCGTCGCGGGTATTGTCGGAGTGATGCTGTTCTGGCAGTTAACGTACATAACCTCGCTTTATTGGGCCAGTTTCTTCTCAGCCAATCGGCAAACCCAGATCAGCCGAGGGGATCTGTACATCTACATCTGGGCGATGAATTCCCCATGGGTGGTTTTCGCGTTGCTGGGACTCTACGTCTCCATTCGCCTGATCATAAACGGCGACTACAGCGTTCTGGGCTATTGATAACGCTCCGCCGAGACGAATTGGCAAATGGGCGAACCGGGAAATAGAACAGAATATTGCTGATTTTCCAAGGACTTATCTAGCAGATATCGTTTAGGTAAATCCGGTCCTAACTGGATTAACCTGCGAGAATCGATTATATTAACAATTTTTCCAACCGGCCATCTTTCGAAAAAAAAGGGAACTGAACATGTCTAAAATCATGGATGGCAAAAAGGTCTCTCAGGACACTAAAAAATGGATCATCCAAAAGACCAAGGAGCTTAAAGACCGCACGGGAGTGGTGCCCGGTCTTGCTTCCATTCTGGTCGGCAATGATCCCGCGTCCGAAATATACGTGAGGAACAAGAGAAGAGCGTGCGAAAGATGTGGAATGCTTTCAGAAGAATACAATCTTCCAGAGGAAACCTCAGAAGAGGAGCTCCTTTCGCTGATCGAGCGCCTCAACCTGGATGAAAAGATTCACGGCATACTGGTACAGCTCCCCCTCCCGTTCCACATGAACCCGGCAAAAGTGATAAGAAAGGTGTCCCCTGACAAAGATGTCGACGGGTTTCATCCCGAGAACGCCGGAAAACTGTTCCAGGAAGATCCCGGCGCCATCTCCTGCACCCCGTACGGAATAGAAAAACTTCTCGATTACTACGGCATAGAGGTATTAGGCAAGCACGTAGTGGTCGTGGGAAAAAGCAACATAGTTGGAAAACCCGTGGCCGCCCTGATGCTCAACAGGGACGCCACCGTCACGATAGCCCATATCGAAACTGAAGACCTGCAGTCCATAACCACCATGGCGGACATACTGATAGTCGCAATAGGGGATCCGCAATTCATAAAAAAGGAGATGATAAAGGACGGAGCCGTTTTAGTCGATGTCGGAATCAACAGGAACGAGAGCGGAAAGATCGTCGGCGATATTGACTTCGAGGACGTAAAGGGAAAGGCCTCTTACATAACCCCCGTTCCAGGCGGGGTGGGTCCGATGACCATAACCATGCTTCTTTGGAACACGCTTGAGGCAGCGGAGACATTCGTGCTGAGCAGGTAGCTTCAAACCGGGGTCAGAGAAGCACCTCGGGGCCGTCGGTTTTGGAAATCGCCTGCGAATTCCCAAGGCCGGAACATATATCCCTTACCGCCATGTTTTTAACGGGATGCCAGGCGGCCGGGTCTATCTCGAGCAGGGGCTCCAGGACAAACCTTCTCTCGTGCGCCCTCGGGTGAGGAACCACCAAGGAATCCGTGCTTATTACGAGGTTTCCGTAGAAGATTATGTCAAGATCCATCACTCTTGGTCCCCACCTCTTCGTTTTTTTTCTCCCGATCTCCTTTTCGATCGTCTTGAGGTGATCAAGAAGCTCAAAAGGGGAGAGTTCCGTTTCTACCTTAACGACGGCGTTTGTGAACTTCGGCTGATCCTGCGGTCCCACGGGGTCCGATTCGTAAAGGGAGGACACTGCCACCACGCGCGCACGCTTTTCTATGCTCCTCAGCGCTCGGGTGAAATTCTCGCGCACGGGGCCGAGGTTGGCTCCGATACCTATGAAAACGGCACTTGGTGAAGCTTCGGGTTCGCTCAATGGAATACTCACCTCGGTTAATATATAATGAGAAAATATATGGCACTTTTAACCGAAAAAGAAATTTCTTCCGCGCTTGACGGCCTCGAGGGTTGGCAGAGGAAAGGAGAAGAGATAGAAAAGACGTTTGTTCTCAGAAATTTCGTCGATTCCATGGGTTTTGTGAACAAGGTCGCCCTTCTTTCAGAAAGAGCCGACCATCACCCGGATATCCTGATCCGGTGGAACAAGGTTTCCATCACGCTCTCAACCCACAGCGAGGGCGGAATCACGGAAAAAGACCTGAGTCTGGCGGGGGAAATAGAAAAGGCGCTCTGACGCGAGTTCCGCACGCCTTCCGGGGAAAGCTAGTCCACATCCCTTATTTCGTACTCATCCTCTCCGAGGGTGATAGTATCCCCTCCGGGTCCATCCACGCGGGGACCGGCTTTTTTCTTCCTGCCCGGAAACAGTTTCCTCAAAACCGAGGCTCCCGCTCCGAGCACGCCCAGCGCAACCAGGGCCAGAATGCCGAAAAACGCGAAAAGGCTGACGGCCACGATCACGAAAAGCGCGATGAAGGGAAGAGAGAAAAAAGGAACCCTTCCCTTGCGAATGTAGATTTTTCCAGCCATTAAGACACCTTATCCAACATTATTACCGGCCACAGCACTTTTTGTATTTCTTTCCGCTGCCACAGGGGCACGGGTCGTTCCGACCGACTTTCTTCTGCGTTCTCCTGACCGGAGTCTTGGCCTTTTCCTCCGAATCCTCTCCCCGCCCGAGCACCATCTTCTTCTCCTCGAGCTCCCTTCTGCGCTCGAGTTCCTCGATCTGCTCTTCACTCGCGGGCTGTATCCTGAAAAGATTCGAGCAGACGTCCATCCTGAACTTGTCCATCATAAGAGTGAACATGTCAAAGCCTTCCTTGGTGTATTCCCGAAGGGGGTCTTTCTGCGCGTATCCCCTGAGTCCCACTCCTTCCCTGAGGTGGTCCATGTTAAGAAGATGATCCTTCCAGAGGTAATCGATGTGCTGAAGCATTACGTAGCGCTCGACCTGCGAGAGATTCTCAGAACCTATCCTTTCCTCCTTTTCCCGGTATGCGGGGATCAGCTTTCCGATGACTTCTTCCGTTATGACTTCCCCGTCCGCCTTGGCGGGGGCGTCTATTTCGATCTCCGTTCCGAAAATCCTCTCGATGAGTTCGCGGAGCTCGGAGAAATCGGAGTCCGGGCGGTCGTCGTCTCGCCCGGCCAGATAACTTCCCACGACTTCCCGCACGATGTCTTCTGAAAACGAAAAAAGCATCTCTCTCAGGCTTTCCCCGCCTTCGAGAATTTCGCGGCGCTGCCTGTAAACGACGTCCCTCTGCGTGTTAAGAACGTCATCGTACCTCAAAAGATGCTTGCGTATGTCGAAATTCCTCCCCTCGACCTTCTTCTGGGCGTTTTCAATCGACTTGCTTATCATCGAGTGCTCAATCGGCTCCCCTTCCTCCCACCCGAGCTTGTCCATGACGCCCGTTATCCTCTCCGAGGCGAAAATACGCATCAGGTCGTCTTCAAGGGAAACAAAAAACCTTGAAGATCCGTCATCTCCCTGCCTTCCGGCTCTTCCCCTGAACTGGTTGTCTATCCTCCTCGCCTCGTGTCTTTCGACCGAAAGGATATGAAGTCCGCCGAGTTCCTTAACTTTCTCCTTTTCCGAATCGCAGATCGACTTCGCTTCGAAAAGCGCTTCCTCGTACTGCTTGGGCTCCGCTTCTTCGGGCTGGACCCTGAACTCTTTCCTGAGAATATCCCTCGCGAGGAACTCGGGATTCCCGCCGAGCAGTATGTCCGTTCCCCTCCCCGCCATGTTGGTCGCTATGGTTATGGACCCTACTCTGCCCGCCTGGGCGACGATCTCGGCCTCCTTTCCGTGCTGCTTGGCGTTAAGCAGGTTGTGGCTAAGACCTATATTCTCAAGGTAGCCGCCCAGTTTTTCCGACTGCTCGATCGATGAGGTGCCGACAAGCACCGGCCGGCCGGCGGAATTCATTTCCTTTATCTCCGCGCACGCGGCGTTGAACTTCTCGCGCTCGGTCCTGTATACAACATCTTCGTGATCTTTCCTTATAAGCGGCTTGTGGGTCGGTATCACGGTGACGTCAAGATCGTATATGTGCTTGAACTCAAACGCTTCCGTGTCGGCTGTACCAGTCATCCCGGCGAGCTTTCTGTACATCCTGAAATAGTTCTGGATGGTTATGGTGGCCATCGTCTGGTTCTCGCTTTCGATTTCCACCCCTTCCTTGGCCTCAACCGCCTGGTGAAGCCCGTCGCTCCACCTGCGTCCCGGCATGAGCCTTCCCGTAAACTCGTCGACTATAACCACCTTCCCGTCCTGCATCATGTAGTCGACGTCGCGGTTGAAAAGGGCGTTGGCGCGAAGCGACTGGTTAACGTGGTGGAGAGTCTTGAGGTTGACGGGATCGTAGAGGTTCGGGACGTCAAGGGCTCCCTCCACCTTGGAAACCCCTTCCTCGGTGAGATCCACCTGCCTTGTTTTCTCGTCCACCGTGAAATCGGTTTTCCCGGAGAGCGTCTTCACCACCCGGTCCACCTTGTAGTAAAGATCGGTCGAGTCCTCCGAAGGCCCCGAGATTATAAGCGGGGTTCTGGCCTCGTCTATGAGAATGCTGTCGACCTCGTCCACTATGGCGAAATTGTGGTCGCGCTGAACGTAGCTCTCAAGAGAAAACTTCATGTTGTCGCGCAGGTAGTCGAAACCGAACTCGTTGTTGGTGCCGTAGGTAACATCCGCCTGGTAGGAATCCTGCCTGGATGTGGGCTCGAGGCAGGTCTTGAAGGAATTTATGATGTCGAGGTTTTTTTCGGGAAGAACGTCGCTTGCCAGGTACTCGTTCGGCCATGCGGTCAGGTTTTTCTCCACGGCCTCTTCGGCCCGCTTGGGATCCTCCCAGGCAAGCACGTAGGAGGCGTCGTGATTTATAACCCCCACCTTCATGTCCAGGACCATAAAAATCGGCGACATCCAGGTGGCATCCCTGGCGGCCAGGTAATCGTTTACTGTGACAAGGTGGGAACCGAGCCCGGCCAGGGCGTTTAGGTAAAGGGGCAGGACGGCGACCAGCGTCTTTCCCTCCCCGGTTCTCATCTCGGCTATTCTGCCTCTGTGAAGAACCATTCCCCCTATCATCTGGACGTCGAAATGCCTCATGGCTATCGTTCTTCTCGACGCTTCCCTTACGGCGGCGAACGCCTCGGGCAGGATATCCTCGAGAACCTTCTCCATTTCAGCGAAATACTTCTCGTCGTGCGGATTTCCGTTTGTGCCGAGACGGGAGTGTATCAGTTCCCGGAATTGCGAGGTCTTCGCGCGAAGCTCCGCCGTGGGAAGCTTAACCAGCGTTTCCTCAAGGGCGTTTATCCGCTCCGCCAGAACGCCGAGCTTCTTTACCTCCCTTTCGTTCTGCGAGCCGACTATTTTTTTCAGTACGTAAGAAATCATGCGCCGAAGCGGTCTCCTTTGCTAGCGGTTCCCGGAACGCCCGGAAACAACCCTCCTAAAACAGTCTAATAATCCGTGGGAAATAGACAAGGAATTTATGGCTTCAGGCGTCAAGCTTCACGCTTACGACCCTCGAAGCGGCGGTACCGTCCGTGGTTATTCCTATAAGCGCGTCGGCCTCGTGCATGGTTTTTCTGTTATGCGTGATGACGGCCACCTGGGAGTGGGCCGATATCTCGCTCAGGATCGTGTTGAACCTCACCGTGTTCACTTCGTCAAGCGCGGCGTCTATTTCATCTAGGAACACAAAGGGAACGGGCTTTACCAGGCACGCGGAAATTATGACCGCTATGGCCGAAAGCGCCTTTTCCCCTCCCGAGAGCAGGTTTATCGGCTGGAACCTCTTTCCTCCGGGCCTGATCATGACCTCCACTCCGGTTTCAAGCAGGTTCCTGGGGTCTGTAAGCTCAAGGCGAGCCTCTCCGTTTTCGAAAAGCTTGCAGAAGGTTTCGCTGAATTTCCCGTTTACGGTCTCAAACGCCTCCCGGAACCTTGAAATCGACTCCCTGTCGAGCTTCCTTATAGCGCCCTCAAGGTAATCAAGCGCCCGGGCGAGGTCATCGGTCTGGCGCTTAAGAAACCCGTTTCTCTCCTCAAGCTGCTCGTATTCCTCGGGCGCGAGCAGGTTCACGGGACCGAAATTTTCTATGCGCCGCCGGAGCGTCTTAAGCTCCTTCTCCGCATCGGGTATCGAAACATGGGATAGATTCGGGCCTTGCGAGGTATCGGGGGTAGCGTCGCCGAATGTCTCTGTGTACCGTTCGCTCAGATACTCAAACTCGTCCTCCGCGCGCTCAAGCTGCGCCTGGGCAGTGGCAAGCCGCTCTCTTCGCGAGGAAAGTTCCCGCGACGCGGCCTCGAATTCCTCTTCGCTTCTGTGGAGTTCCTCGGCGTAGCGCGACACCCTTTCCCTGAGCTCCCCGAAGGACTCCTCCCTTAAGCCGAGATCGCGGCAGATCTTCTCAAACTCCTCTTCCGCCTGGCGTCCCGACAGGGCAAGCGCTTCGGCCTCCTGTTTCTTAAGTTCCCCGTCCTTTGTTCTAAGCGAAAGCTTCTCGTTTATAACCGCCTTTATTCTCTCCGCTTCCGACATCTCATGCTCAAGGGCCTTTTCCCTTTCAAGAACCCCGGCGTTGTCTATCCTGAGCTTCGTTATCTTCTCCTGGAGCGCTTTTTCCTCCTCCGCAAACCCGAGAGCCCTCTTTTCGATTTCCCCGTATTTTGACTCAAGCTCGCTTCTCTGGCCCTCAAGCTGCCCTATAAGCGACTCCATCTCCTCTACGGTGCGGTTTTTGCTCCCGAGCTTGCTCTCAAGCTCGTCGCGCTGTGCCTCGAGGTTCCCGATTCTCGTCCCCAGCTCTTCTCTCCTGGTCTCCGCGGTCGAGCGGTCCTTCGCGTTCTCAACCGAGCTTATCTCGCAGCGCCGAAGAAGTTCCTCGACCTGCACCCGGCGGCCCTCAAGCGCATCCATCTCCTCCCTAAGCGTCCCGCAGGCGGCTTCCAGTTCCTCTATGTCAGCCAAAAGGGCCTGTGTCCGCCCCTCAAGCTCTTCGATCTCCCTTTTTCTCTCAAATACCCCTGCCAGGGATTTTCCGCCCGTCACGGCTCCGTGGGAATCGACGTAGTCTCCCTCGAGGGTGGCGAAGCACGCGCCGTTTCCCGTCTGGCTTTTAAGCCTGATGGCCTCCCGCAGATCGGAGGTGACGTAAACTTCCTGCAGCATCGAGTCAACAAGGCTCTTTTCTATCACTTTCACGTCAAGGAGGCTGTTAAGGGAAGTGGCATCCGGCTCGCCGTGCCCGTTGGCCACGCCGTTTCCGTTGCCTGAGCCGTTTGCCGCGAACCGTTCGGTTGCCGGTATGAAGGTTCCCCTTCCCGCGTCAAACTCCCTTAGAAGCTCAACCGCGGCGACCGCCTCCGTGCTCCCTTCGACCACTATCCAGTTGAGTTTTTCCCCGAAGGCCGCCTCGACCGCTCTTTCGTAATTTCTCGGGACGGAAACGAAATCGGAAACGACCCCCAGCACGCCCCTTTGCTTGCGCTCGAGCACGAACTTGCGCGTGGCGTCAGGAAGCCATTCGTAGTTGCTCTGTATTTTGTTAAGGGCCTCCACTCTGGAGACGCAGTCTTTTTTCCTGCTTTCAAGACCCCTCAGTTCGCCGAGTTTTCTCTCGTGCTCAACCCTGAGGTCGTAAAGACGCGAATCGATCTCTTCTTTTTCTTTGGAGGCCGAGGTGAATTCTTCCTTTATTTCCGCTTCCCGGCGACGAAGCAGGGCGAGCCCTCTCTCGCACTCGAGTTTTTCAAGTTCCAGGGCGGAAGCCTCCCCCTTAAGTACCTCTTTTTTCTCCTCAAGCTCCTCAAGCTCCTTTGAGAAGGCACCTATCGTGCTTCCAAGCGAGCTTCTCCTGGTCATCACGTCAGAGACCAGGTTTGCCGTTTCCTCAAGTTCCTTTTTGTTCTGCTCCCATTCGCTCTTGAGGGCCACAAGGTTCTCTTCCTCGCGCGAAATCTCTTCGGAAGCCGAAAGGCGTGTGTTTTTAAGCTCCTCTGACTGGCGCCCGGCGCGGCTGCTTTTTTCCTCCATCTCCGAAACTTCGCGCCCGAGGCCCTCTATCTCGGCTTCGATGTCCCTCACGTAGCTTGAGATCCCGGCGATCTCCCGTTCGATCGAGGTTCTGCGGTACTCGTTTTCCCTTTTCTGCGCCCGAAGCTCGTAGATCTCCTTCTCAAGGGAGCCCAGATCCTGGGCCGAAATGGAGTTTTTCTCCCTCGCCTCCTGAAGCAGCCCGCGCTTTTGCTCCGCCTCGGCGTCGGCCGAGCGGACGGACTGCTCTGTCCCGAGCTTTTTTTCAAGAAGCGTTTCTTTGCGCTGCTGCGAGCTTGCGAGCTTGGCCGAGAGAACATCAAATTCAAGCGAGCGGGCCCGCCCCGTAAGCTCCTCGTACTGCCTGGCGCGCTTTGCCTGAAGCGCCACGGCCTCGATGCGGTCCGAAACCTCGCGCTTCATGTCAAGAACGCGGGAGAGGTTCTCCCTGGTCGACTCTATCCTGCTTCGTGTTTCCTTTCTTCTGAGTTTGTACTTCTCGATCCCCGCGACTTCCTCTATGAACTTTCTTTTCTCTTCGGGCTTTGACATTATGAAGGATTCGACCTGGCCCTGCTCAACGATCGAATAGGCCCTCGCGCCCACTCCGGTGTCAAGAAGCATCTCGGTTATGTCCTTGAGGCGGCACTTGACCCCGTTTATGCTGTATTCGCTTTCTCCCGAGCGGTAAAGTTTTCTCCGGATTCTGACTTCCTCGAAACCGAAACCCTCGACATCCTCAAGAACCAGGGACACGTCGGCCATGCCCAGGGGTTTGAGCTCGGCGCTCCCGTTGGAGATAACGTCTTCCATGCCCCCCGCGCGCAGCTGTCTCGGGTTATGCTCGCCGATTACCCACCTTACGGCGTCGAGAATATTGGATTTCCCACAGCCGTTGGGGCCGACTATGGCAGTTATACCCTCGGAGAAGTCTATCCTCGTCTTCAGGTAAAAAGATTTAAAACCTGCTATTTCAAGCGCTTTAATTCTCATGGGAGAACCGCGATCCGGTACAGCGGCGATGCCTATGCGCGCCGCTTCCCGCTCTGCGTAAAAACCTCTGCCGGGGCAGAGAAGATTAAAACTCCCGTGTCCAGTATAGAAGCCCTGACGGGGCCAGAATCCTGAAGAAGGCCGCCGGGATACATCTTCGGCGGTAAGTGAAAAAAGATTCCTTGTCGATCATGGTCTTCCGGTCAATACCGATTATACCACAAATCCGGGGATAATTACAAATTTCCAGACGGGAAATCACCCTCCCTGGGAGAGAAGGTTCTTGTTGGGCGAGATCTTGGAGCTTTCTCTCAGGTTCTCAAGCAGGCGCTCGATCACAAGCATCTTTCGCGCCGAGACCTCCTGCCGCCTCAGAGAATCCCTCTCGGTCCCGAAGTACCCGCTGTCGACGGGCTTTGTCTTCGCAAGCGACACTATGTAGAAAGTCTCCCCGGACTTGTAAACGCGATTGGGGGTAGGCCGGTTGGTTCTAAGCCCGAAGACGTCCGAGATGAAATCCCCTGATTCGATGCCTAGGGGGTTCTCGGACCTCGAGAAAAAACCGGTGCGCCCCAAAGAAAGACCCATGGACTTGGCTTGCGCCGTGAAATCTTTGCCCGGGGCCGTTATTTTCGCGAGATTTTCTCCGGCGGATTCCCTGGCCCGCTCGACGGCTTTTTCCCTTTTTAGGGCCTCGATAATCTCCCCGCGCGCGGATTCAACTCCCGACCGCTTCGAGGATTCGACCCGGGTTACCTCGAAAAACCAGGTGAAATCCCGAAGCACCACGTTTGAAAGCCTGTTTTTCTTTACCGAAAAGGCCTCCCTTCTTATGGCGCCGGGAACGTCTCCGCCCACGCCTGCGAGCGTAAATTCCCCGGTTTCCCGCACCTCAAGCGAGCTTCTTTCGGAAAGAAGATCCGAGAAGGAGCGTCTTTTCTGGACGAACTCCTCAAGGAACCGTCCGTAGAGAAGCCTGGACTTGCCCTCTACAAGCTGCTTTTTTATCTCCCCCTTTACATCGTCAAATGGTTTCGGGGTCCCTTCGGAAGCAAATTCCTCCGGGTAAGTCGTGTAGTAGGCCTCAACTTCCTCGTCGGAAACCTCGGCATCCTCGGCGAAATCCCCGGGAGCGAGTTTTACGTAGCGCGCCGCGCGCTTCTCCGGCTCCCAGAAAAGATCGGTGTTCCCCCTGTAGTACCGGGCGATTGCCTCTTCGCTCGGTTTCTGGCCCTCAAGGTAGTCCCCGGCCGCAAACGAGACGTAGTGAAGATCGATTTTCTCCTCGCGCGCCCTGTAGACGCTTAAAAGCTCTTCGTCGCTTGCCGTCACGGAACTGTCAAGGACCGAGACGAGCTTTGCCACAAGGAGATCCTCCCTGTAGGAATCCTCGAAATCCTTCACGGTGCGGTTAAGTCCCCTTGAAATAAAGTCCTGGTAGCGTTCAAACCCCACGAAAGCGCCGTCCACCTGAAACCCCGGGTCGTTTCTTATCGCGTCCGAGAGCTCCTCCTGGCTTACCCTGATCCCCAGTTCTTCGGCCTTCTGGGCGAGCAGCTTCTTGTTAATCAGCGAGTCGATCACGGAAAAATTCACGTATTCGAAAAGCTCGTCCGAGATCTGCTGGTCGCTGCGGCGCAGGCGGTCAAGCATCGAGTCCCTGAGGTTATAGAACTCCGCGAGGGAAACCTTGTCCCCGTTCACCTCGACCGCGGCTCCGCCGCTGGGGCCTCTACCTCCTATGCTTATTCCTCCCACGTATCCGAAGCCGATAACGAAGGTAAGGGCGAGCAGCAGAAGCAGAGCCTTGGTGAGAAGTCCCTGCCTGTTTTTTATGATATCGAACGCCAACGGGGTTTTCCTTGAAAAGACGAACTAAACTCTATATAAGCCGGTACCAACTTTCAAGCCGCGGGAGGGGACCGCGCCGCCCCCGGCTTGACACTGATAAGGCGCTTAAATAGCTTACAGGTGAAATATCGGGGAGCACGGAGAAACTCAGATGATAACGGCGCTTGGCGGCGGAAGCGGAGCCGCGAAATTCCTTAAGGGACTCACGGGGGTAATTCCCCCCTCGCAACTCACCGTAATAGTGAACACCGCGGATGACATGGATCTTTACGGAATGAGGGTCTCTCCGGACATAGACACCATAATCTACAGGCTCTCGGGAAGCATAGACGAAAAAAAAGGATGGGGGCTCCGAGGCGACACGTTCGAGTTCCTGGGCGCCGCCGCGAGGTTCGGTTTCCCGACGTGGTTCGGGCTCGGGGACAGGGATCTCGCCACTCACCTGTTCAGAAAAGCCGTCATCGACACGGGGGGGACCCTAAGCGAATCCACCTCGAAGATAGCGCAGCGCTTCGGCCTCGGGGAAATGCGCATACTGCCCATGAGCGACGACAGGGTCGAGACGTGGATAGAGACGGACGCGGGCGAGATGCATTTCCAGGAATACTACATAAAGCACGCGATGCGCCCCGAGGTGCGCGGAGTCAAGATAAAGGGGGCTCGCGAGGCTTCCCCGGCCCCGCTGGTCCTTGACTCGATAGACGGCGCCGACCTTGTGATCATATGCCCGAGCAACCCCATAATCAGCATAGGGCCCATACTCGAGATAAAGGAAGTGAGGGAAAGGCTCGTCGGCGCGCCGGGACTCAAGATCGCCGTGAGCCCCCTCATGCGCGGAAAACCCCTCAAGGGTCCGGCGGACAAGCTCATGAGGGGACTCGGAATGGAAGCCTCTTCAACCCAGGTGGCCAGGCTTTACGCCGATTTTCTGGACGTGCTCGTGATCGACCGCTCGGACGCGGGCGAGGCGGACTCCATAGAAGCTCTGGGGATAAGTGTTTTGGTCACGGACACCGTAATCCCCGACGAGCAGAGCTCAATGCGTCTTTCGCGGGACGTACTTGATTTTACGGAATCTCTGGGGCGGCGGCGCGCTTCGCCCTAGCCGGGGCGATCAGGAGTCCTCTTCTTCTTTTTTCTGCGGCTCGTAGGGTACGATACTGTAGAAAAAGAACTGGGGCATGCTCTTTACTTCCTGTGAATCGCAGCTCGTCCGGAGCTTTACGCTATGGTTCATAACCACGGTGCCTATGGCGTAAACCGTGGTTTCCCCTTCAACTCCGAACTCAACCGCGGTATAGTCCTCGTTGTCTTTCTCGAATTCCCACTTTATATCGTAAATGCCGAGTTTTTCTATCTCTTTCCTCAAGAAATAGTCGGAAACCTGTGAAGTCTGGGAAAAACACGACCTTCCCCTGTAGCAGTCAAGGAATATCTCGCCGCGAAGGTGAGAGGAGATGACATCATCAAGATTTCCGTCGTTCACCCTCCCGTAATATATCCCCTCGGGAAGCATGACCAGGTTGGCGGCGAAGCGGTGGCCCCCGACATGGCTGGTTCTCCACGCGGAAATCCCCTCTTTTTTTAGAAGTTCCTTGTAAACTCCAGACCCCACGACCGCGCAGCATCCGTCGTGGGCTCCGTGGGTGCAGACCAGAGCGAGCCTCTCCGGGCAGGAGAACTTCTCTACTTCCCCGGTCTCAACGAGCTCCGGAAGATCTATCGAGAGGAGATCCTCATATTTCTCTATTTCGAATTTGTAGAGTTTCGGGGAGAATTCAGAAGAGTGGGCGTAGTAAAAAGCGAAGTTGCCCTTGCTTGGGCCCGGCCCTCCTATCAGCTGAACCCTGGACTCCTCAAAAGACGAGAGAAGCCCCCCAAGATGGTCCTTTACCTCTTCGGGCAGCGCGCTTTGCGCCAAAGCGTCCCTTTTCCATACCCCGGAGTACTCGAGCAGAAACCAGTTCTTAACCTCAAGGGCGGTTCCGTAGAGATGTTCCCCGCTCTGGGAAGACATCTGGGAACATGTAAGCGTTTCTTCGTCGGTCATCTCATCCTCCTTGGCTCTGTCCGCCGTTTTTTTCCCTAAGCACCGTCAGGAATTCCCCCTTCGGCACCAGATAGAAGAACTTTCCCCAGTTTTTCATCACGCCCGCGTGCCGGGAGGCATCTTTTCCCTCCCCCCAGAAAAGGTCGGCGCGCCGGGCGCCCTTTATCGCTCCCCCGCTGTCGTGGTTTACCACGAAACGGGAAACCGGCTCCCACTGCGACGGCTCGACCGAAGAGGAAGTTTTGAAAACCGGCCTTTCAAACTCCATGAACGCAAGAGCCCCCTTGGGGAAGAAAATACTGTCGGTCGCTATCGTGCGGCCGTCAACGACTTCGGTCCCGAAAGAGGTCTGGGGCCGTCCGGGAAGCTTTCTGAAGAAAATGTAGCTCGGGTTTTTGTAAAGGACCCCCATCCTTTCCGCATAGGAGAGAGACCTCAGGTGGCTTTCTATGGCCCAGAGGCTCATTTTTTCCTTCGGAATCCATTCCAAGAGAAATTTCCCTATGGCCACGTAATCATGTCCGTTCTGGGCCGCGTAGCCTATCACCCGTTCTTCTCCGTCCGGGAATCTTATCTTGCCGGAGCCCTGTATCTGGAGAAAGAACGCGTCTACGGGGTCAACCCACGCGATCTCAAGCCTTTTTCCCCTGAGCTTTCCTCTCGAATCGATTTCGCTTCGGGAATAATAGGGAACGAATTCCGACATCCCGCCCGGGTTCCCGGGAGCAACCCTGCCGTAGAGGTGCCGGAGCTTTCCCCTGACGACCTTGTCGTCCTCAAGAAATGAAAATCTCTCGAACCGCTCAACGAATCTATCCATATTCAGGCGTACCAGATCATCGGGAACTCCGTAGAGCGGCTGGGTGTGTTCCGCGGTCCTGGCACGGGAGGCGGGAAGCACGGGAGAGAAGTAGGAAGTTATGAAAACCTTGCCCCAGGGTTTTCCCGGAAAGCCGTAGAAATCGAAATTTTCCCTTACGTCCTTTATGAAATCATCCTTGGTAACGCCCGCTTCAAGCTTGGCGAGAAGATAACCGAGCGCCAGGGCGTAGTCCCCAGCGGAGACGGTCTTCTGTCCGAAAACGAGGCGGGAATTCTTTTTCCGCGAAAGTTTCTCGACGCTTGCGCCTATGGATTCCTTCAGCCCCTCGGGGAAAAGGTCGTCGTCCATCTCGGGGAACGCGGGCACCGCCCGCATGGACTCGGGGCCCGGAATCTCCGGGGGTCTCTCGCAGGAAAGGTATAAAAAGAGCAGGAAAACGGCTGACAGGACAACTGCGGTTCTTTGATTCATCTAAATCCGTTGGTTCTCCGAAGGAAGAATATACGACGCGAAACGCCCGCTAATCAGGATAAATTTATACCTTGTTACATGCGGCTTGCGCAAAAATCCTGCGTCTGCGGTCTCCGCCGGGACGGATATTTTTCCGAAAAGACAGGGTAAAATAAAAATTCCGGGGCAGTTTGGCCGTAGCGGCCCGCGGTTTTTTACAGTTAGGAAACGGAAAAATGAAGCGGAAATTCCTTGGAATAGACATAGGGGGAACCAATATCAGGGCAAAAGTCATCTCCGGGGAGGGAACCACGCTCGGGGAGAGGAAAACCCGCTCGGACGCCCGCATGGGCATCTCCCGGCTCATGGAGAACCTCGCCGGCCTTATAGAAGGATTCGCCGGGGAGGGGGTATCCGCGATCGGGATAGGAATACCGGGAATCGTTGACCGCGCAAGCGGCACTCTCGTCCAGGCCCCGAATATAGCCAACACCAGGAACTTCCCGTTTACAGAAGCGCTTTCGGAGAAAATCGGAGCCGCGACGCCCGTTTTTATCGAAAACGACGCTTCCTGCGCGGCCCTCGGAGAATACCGCGCGGGGGCGGGCAGAGGCTCGAACTCGATGATAATGATAACCTTGGGAACCGGATTCGGAGGCGGAATAATCCTCGACGGCAGGCTCTGGACGGGGGAAAGCGGCTTCGCCGGAGAGTTGGGGCATATGACGATTAATCCGCTGGGACCCCCTTGCGCCGGCGGTGGGAGAGGCTGCATTGAAACCTATGTTTCCCAAGTAGCAATAAAAAGAATAGTCCGCGAGCATCCGGAACTTCGCGAAAAGCTCGCCGATGCCGAAGATGAAGCCCTCCCCGAGCGCCTGGCGGAGCTCGCGCGAGAAAAAGATCAGGCGGCTATCTCGGTATGGAACGACTTCGGGACGAACCTGGGGGTGGGAATATCCATTCTCGTAAACATCCTCGACGTAAAGACAGTGGTAGTGGGAGGCGGGCTTTCGGGGGCCTGGGAACTTTTTATCGGAAAAGCCCTTGAGGAAGCCGAAACAAGGTGTCTTGGGGGAGCAAAGAGGGGGCTTCAGGTAAAAAGAGCCGCTCTGGGAGACGATGCGGGGGCGCTTGGAGCGTGTTACGTGGCCGAAAGCGGGCTCGGGGGGAGACCCTAGGAAGCGCGGAGACTTTTCGCAAGGTCAAACAGCTTCCGCGAAGAACCGCGAATCCTTATTCTGAGCCACGGACCCTTCGTCTCATCCGCTTTGAATCTGTTATCCATTCTTAAACCGCCCACCCAGATTATTCCGTCGCGGGTTTCGAAAACCGGCACTTTTTTCCTGAGAAATCTCGGTATTTTCTCGTCAATGAAAAAATCCTTGAGCTTCTTGGCCCCCTTCATTCCGAGCGGAACGAACCTGTCCCCCTCGGAAAAACTTCTGAGCGTTACAGGAAAACCGACTTTCTCGGGCGCGAAGTAGCCTGTGTCGGCATCGCCCCAGAGGGAGGCGTCGTCCGTAAGCTCCACCGCGATCTCAAGGTCCCGGGAGATTCTGCGGGTCCCGGGAGTTTTTATCTCGGTTGGCGGAAACTCGCGGAACTTCTCCTCGCGCGTGAAAAAGAAAACCCCGTGGCCCGCATGAAAAACAACTCCGCCGGGAAGGTTCACCTCCGCGGAGGGCTCCCCGGAGCGCAACACCTCGTCAATCGAGAAAAGATGCTTGGCGGAAACCGAGTTCAGGTCCCCTTTCGCGGCCAGAATAGCTTTTCTCATTACGGAGAACCTGATCGCCGGGGGCTCGCGAAGAAGTTTTTCCGTGTCTCCGAGCACGCCTCCCGCCACAACTCGGGCAATTTCCTGAAATCTTTTCTCGGCTTCGGCCGAAATGAAATCCGCCTCCGCGGCGCAGACCGCCGCCACGCGGGAGAGAACCTGCTCGACGGCCGGATTATAACTCTCAAGCAGGGGAATAAGTTCGTTTCTTACCCTGTTTCTCAGGAATTCGTCCGAACTGTTGGTCGAATCCTCCCTCCAGGACTCCCCTTTTGACCGGAGGTACTCGACGACTTCATGCTTGGTGACGTTTATGAGCGGACGTATTATGTTGCCGACAGAGGGTCTTATCCCGCCAAGCCCCTGGGAACCGCTTCCCCTTATGAGCCTCATTATCACCGTCTCGGCCTGGTCGTTAAGCGTGTGCGCCGTGGCGATTCTCTGGGCGGAACGTTTCGTCAGAACATCGTTGAAAAAGCCGTAACGAAGCTCCCTGGCGGCGTCCTCGAGTGAAAGTCCGCGTTTTTTTCTGAAGCCTTCGGTGTCCACCCGCACGCACTCAAACGGAAAGCCGAGCCGCCGGGCCGCTTCCCTGACGAACTCGGCGTCTTCGTCCGATTCGGCGCCCCTCAGCCCGTGATTGACGTGGGAAACGATCACATCCGTGCCCGGATAAAACTCCCGCAGGTCCCAAAGAGCGAAGAGAAGCGCCATGGAGTCCGACCCCCCGGACACTCCCGCGACGATCGCGTCCCCGGGAGCGATCATCCCGAAGGAATCAACCGTTTTTCTTATCTTGCCCAGAAACATCGGAGTCGTTTTGAGAGATCCCGGCGGAAACTATAAGCCGAAACGCGTCTTCTACGGAGATATCCAGTTCCTGCAGTTCCTCTTCCGGAACCATAATGTAAATGCCGCTTGTCGGATTGGGCGTCGTGGGGACAAACAGGTTGACAAGCTTGTGGTCCGTCGCATTATGGTTCGTCCCGGCCTCCGTAACTCCCGTCACGAAAGCTATGGCATGGGTCCCTTTTCTTGGGTACTCAACCAGCACGACCCTGCTCATGCTCTGCATCTGGGAGGTGAAAAAAAGCGTCTGCACGACCTGCTTCACGCTCACGTAGAAAGTTCTCGCAAGCGGAATCTTCGAAATAAGAGACTCGCCGAACAGAAGCATCCTCCTGCCGACGAAGTTCCTGGTGACTGCCCCCAGGAAAACGATCAGCAGCAGCGTGGCCACGATCCCTATGACGAAAGAGATTCCCTGAAACACGTAAGGCGGGACGTCTATGAAGTGGCGGAGTATCCCGGCGGGACCGGTGCTGAAAAAGAAAAGCATCCACTTTATCAGCTTGTAGAGGACGAAAATGGTCACCCCGAAAGGGACGATAATCAGGATGCCGGCAATGAAGCTCTGCTTGAAAAAAGAAGATTGGGGCGTTTTTGAGTCCGGTATTTTAATCCCCCCGTTTCTGGTCAATCTTTTTTCTGAGAAACCTGCTGGGCTTGAAAACGACCGTGAGGCGGGAAGGTATGTCCACTTCCTCTCCGGTGGAAGGGTTTCTTCCTATCCGGGACTTCCTTCTCGTGACCCTGAAGGTTCCGAACCCCGGGAGTTTCACCTCTTCGCCGGCTATAAGCTTCTCTCTCATCAAATCGAAAAAAAAGTTTACTATCTCAGCGGATTCCCTTCTCGAAAACCCTATTTCCTCGTATAAAACGCCTGCCAGATCCTTCTTTGTCATGAAAAGCCCCCCTTTTTTAAATCGAACGCAATTCGGCCCCTATTGTTTTTTCCAAACTCTTAAGAACATCCTGCTGAACCCTGTTCGCATCCTCGTCGGTAAGGGTCCTTTCCCTGTTTCGAAGAATCAGGGAAAGGGCAACACTCTTTTTTCCTTCCTCAAGGGACTCTCCCTTGTAAACGTCAAACACCCAAGCGTTTTCTATTATACCGGAATCCGTCTTTTTTATAACCGAAAGAATTTCCCGTACCGGAACCGCATCATCGACCACAAGCGCTATGTCGCGGCGCAGGGAAGGGAATTTGGGAAGGGAGGAGAATTTCCTCTTGAAACTCGTGTAAATGACCGAGAGAAGCGACAGGTCGAGTTCGAGTACGTACACGCTTTCGCTTATCTCGAGTTTTTCCAGAAGATGGGGATGAAGCTCCCCTACCATCCCCAAAACGTTTCCGTCAACCAGCACTGCGGAGGATTTTCCGGGCCAAAGGAATCCATGATCGGGGGAAACGGACTCAAAGTCTATCCTTGAATCCACCGAAAGGACCTCCAGGCTTCTTTCAAGCACGCTTTTTATGTCGAAGAAGTCGAATTTCTCCCCGTCCCATATCTCAGGCGCCCTTTTTCCGGTCGCAATTGCGGCGAACTTTTTCACTTCGTTCGGCAGCTGGTCCATGTCCTTGGGGTAATAAACCTTCGCAGACTCGAAAAGTCTTACGTCCTGATTCTGCCTTGAGAGGTTGAGTCTCACGTTTTTCACCAGGGAGGGAAGAAGGCTCATCCTCATTTCCGAAAGTTCCCGCGATATCGGGTTCATAATGCGGATTGACTCCTCAAAGCCGAACGTCCTGAGAAGCTCGGGAGACTCGAAACTGTAGTTTATAGCCTCAAGAAAACCGTAGGAGACGAAAATGTCCCTGAGCCTTTTCTCCATGACGGTTATCACGTTGGTTTTTTTGGCTACCATGGGAACCTCCGGCAGTACGGAGGGGATGTTGTCGTAACCCAGAAGACGGGCGACTTCCTCGACTATATCCACCTCGCGCTCTATGTCCACCCTGAAAGTCGGAACCCGAAGCGAAAGCTCCCCGTCCGAGATGCTCAGGACCTCAAACCCAAGACTCTCGAGAAGTTCCGCTATCTCCTGGGAATCGGTGGATATGCCGACCAGATCGCAGACCTTGTCGACTGAAAGGGAGATCTCCCTTGGACTCACCGGGTCGGGATACACGTCGATAAGCCCCTTGGCGACTGTGCCTCCGGATAGGCGGCTTACAAGCTCGGCGGCGCGGTCAAGTGCGAACGAAACGTTGTTTATGTCGATGCCTCTTTCAAACCTGCTCGAAGATTCGCTCTTGAGGCCGGTTCGCTTGGACGTTTTTCTTATGCCCATTGGGGAAAAGTAAGCGGATTCAAGCAGAACGTTGCTCGTTGTGTCCTCTATTTCGGTGCCGGATCCGCCCATGACTCCGGCAAGCGCGACGGGACGGTCCCCGCTGCAGATAACCAGATCCTCGGCGAGCAGTTTTCTTTCGATCTCGTCCAGTGTTTCTATCGTTTCCCCGTCCCTGGCTTTTCTGACGGAGATCCGGCCCTGATCAAGCTTGTCGTAATCAAAAGCGTGAAGCGGCTGTCCCTGCTCAAGCAAAACGAAGTTCGTAACGTCTACGACATTGTTAACGGAGCGGATTCCGCAGTACTCAAGCCTCTCCCGAAGCCACGCGGGAGAAGGACCGATTCTCACTCCTTCAATCAGCCGGCAGCAGTATCTGGGGCATGACTCCGTGTCCTCAACATCTACGGCGGCCTTTTCCGAAATGTCCTCCCCCTGCTCTTTTAGGGAGAAAACCGGTTTCTGAAGATTCTCGCCCAGTATCGCCGAAACTTCCCTCGCGATCCCGAAAATACTCATGCAGTCAGGGCGGTTAGGGGTAATTCCTACCTCGAAGATAACGCCGTCGTAGCCGATCTGCTCGTTCATGCTGGTTCCAAGTTCGGCCTTGGGGGAAAGAATCATTATCCCGTCTTCGTCACCCGAGAGGCCCATTTCATCCGCAGAACACAGCATTCCCTCGGAATTCTCTCCACGGATCTTGGAGCGTTTTATCTTGAGGCCCTCCGGAAACTTCGAGGTGGCGGGAAGAACGGTTCCGGCCTTGGCGAAAGCGACCTTGTCCCCTTTTTTCATGTTGTCCGCGCCGCAGACAACCATGTAGCGGGCTTCTCCGTCCGTAACCTCGCAGACGCTCAGCCTGTCGGCGTTCGGATGCTTTTCGATGCCGCTTATCTGGGCGACGCAGACATCGGCAAGAGCCTTGCCCTTGTCTTCAAGGGCTTCAAGCTCCAGGCCCGCCATTGTGAGCATTTCTCCCAGTTCTTCCGGAGAAACGTCGATTTTGAGGTAGTCGGTAAGCCATCCAAGAGGAAAAATCATAAATTCACCCGGCGAGTTAGGTTACACGGTATAAAAAACTGGTCAACAGTTAACCTGCTGAAAATAAAAGATTATTTAAGAAATAAAAAATAACCCCCAAACAATCATGACCAAATCCGGGCGACCGCTGGACCGGTCCCGCAAACGGGCGGGTATTTTAAACGGCCGAAGAGAAAAACCGCGGTACCCGAGAGGGGCAAAGAAGCGTGCGGGCACGTAAAATTCCCAAGGAAATTTCTGACTGTGAATAAATTATTAAAATTTCGTTTGAAATTCCTTAATTCACTGATATAAAACACTTTTTCTTGTCGATAGATTGTGAATGAAATTCCCCGAACTCCGCAAGCTATGCCCTAACTACCTTAAATAATTGAATAATTTTCAAAGTGGTTCGATTCCTCTCTCTCATTCCACCGGGCGCTCTGTGAAATGTTTCACGTGAAACATTGCGTCCCGCTTTTACTTTCCAATGCAGAATCTGGAGAAAATTCTGCCCAGAAGATCTTCCGTGGTCACTTCTCCCGTAATCTCGCCGAGCGAGTTCATGGAGTTTCGCAATTCTATCGAGAGGATCTCCGGATACTCGTTCCGCTCAAGAAGCTCAAGGAACATGCGCAGCTGGTCGCGGGCTTTCTCCATGGATTTTTTATGGCGAAGGTTTGTCAGCACCAGCTCCGAGGCATCTGAGGCACGAGGGGAGCCCGCAAGGGTCTCGAACATGGCCTGCCTGAGCCGCCCTATCCCCTCTTTTGCAAGCGCCGAGGTTTCAACCGGCTTTTTCCGCCCAAGAACCCGTCGCAGCTTCGATCTTTCAAGCTTTTCCTCAAGATCCATCTTGTTGATCACGACAAGATGCTTCTTCTTGGCAGCAGTCTTGAGGATTTTTCTGTCCAGGGCATCAAGTTCCGTGCTCTGGTCCAAAACGACGAGCACGAACTCGGATTCCTCGGCTTTTTTCAAGGAAAGTTCCACCCCGAGCCTTTCTATCCGGTCCCCCGTGTCCCTTATGCCGGCCGTATCCGTTATAACGAGGGGAATTCCCCCGACATTTATTCTCTCTTCGATAAAATCCCTCGTGGTTCCGGCTATCGGGCTCACTATAGCCCTCTGAGTCTCAAGAAGGCAGTTAAGTATGCTCGATTTCCCGACGTTGGGCTTGCCCAGTATTACCATCGTCACCCCGTCCCTGAACATTCTGCCAGTGTCGTAGCTATCGATGAGGGCTGAAAGTTCTTTTTCCACGGATTCGGAGGCTTCCCTGAGGCGGTTTTTGGCAACGGGGTCTATATCTTCCTCGGGAAAATCGAGATTCGCCTCTATTTCCGCCAGAACATCAAGAATCTGATCCTTAAGTTCGTTAACTTTGCCCGAAAGGGTTCCTTCAAGCTGGGCCTCGGCGTACCGGAGGCTCTGTTCAGTCTGGGCGCTTATAATGTCGGAAACCGCCTCGGCCTGTGCCAAGTCCATTTTCCCGTTAAGAAACGCCCTCTGGGTAAACTCGCCCGGGGCGGCGAGGGTCGCCCCGAGGCCGGTCAGAATCTCAAGTACCTTCCGGGGAACCACATGTCCCCCGTGAGAGTGTATCTCGGCTATATCCTCCCCCGTATAGGTATCGGGGGAACTCATAACGACGCACAGGGCTTCATCCACAGTTCCGCCTGTTTCGGGGTCGATTATCTTCCCGAAACAGAGTTTTCTCTCGGAAAACCCCGAGTTTCCCGCGGGAACGAAGATTTTCCTCGCGATCGAGTGAGATTCGCCGCCGCTTATGCGGATTACGGCCACTCCTCCCTCTCCAGGCGGGGTGGAAATGGCGGCTATAGTGCTTTCGCGCTCGGGCACAAGTGACGACATGAAAGAGAATCTACCATATAAAGCCGCGTTGGGTCAGGGGAAAAAGCTAAAAAAACCCTGAATGTTTCACGTGAAACATTCAGGGCAAATTGAGGAGGATTTTCAAAAAAACCGCTAAAACTACTTCTCGAGACTCTTAAGCGTGTCCATGGCAATGCTGGTGTGCGCGTAACAGGAACCGGCAGTCATGACCATGGCAACGTTTATGGCCTCAGCCATCTGCTCCGCGGTTACGCCGTCGGTATGGGCGTCTTTCACGGTTCCCCTTATACAATAAGGACATTTAGTCGCATGAGCGCAGGCAAGACCTATTATGCCCCTTTTCATTTTTTTGCTGAGGGCTCCATCGGCAAAGATTTTCTTGTGAAGTTCCATGAAGTGGGGAGAAATATCGCCGCTGCATTCCCTGAAACTGGCAATTTCCTTTGCTATGTCCTTTTTGAAGAAATGCCCTTCGGTAAGCGGGATGCCGGCTTCTAGGGTGTCCCAGGCTTCAAAAGCCAGGCTTGAAAACGCAAAAGGACCCCCCATGTTGAGCCTGAGTCCCACGTATATCGACTCGACTATTTCCTGGTCGCTCGCTCCCTCTTTTTTGCTGGCGCGGACCCTCGACCTTATGCAGTATGGACAAGCCGTAATATGGGCTACGGCTACAGCAATAAGCTGTTTTTCCTTGGCGCTAAGGGCTCCGTCGACAAACACCGAATCATGATAAGCCATCCAAGAATCGTAAAGATCCGGGTTCAGTTTTCTGAGATGAGCTATATCTCCGCCGATCTGGGCCTTCATTATAGTATCAGACATGCTGGTTATACCTCTCGTTGATTATTAGTTTCCCTGTATCTTGAAGAACTCCGCTTGGTCAAAGCAGAGAAATCCAACCTATCATAAAGAATTTAACTGCTTCAAAGTGGGAAATCAACAGGCTGAGCGCCAATGGGGACAGGCTTTTATTGCATGACAAGGATGAGGACTACTCTTCGTCCATCAAGTGCAACCACTCTTCTTTAAGAAAGAACCGGTGCCCCACTTTCATTACGTCTTCTATAGGAGAAAGGGACTTTTTGATCTTAGCCATAAGTACGGCTCCTTCAATTTGAGAATGGAGGAACCTGGACGCATCCCCCGGGTCAATATCATCGCGAAAGAAGCCCTGCTCTATGCCTCTTCTTAAACTTCCCTCGATCAAGGCTTCGGATTCCTGGAAATACTTCTCCAGAACAGAACGAAACTTCTCGTTTACGGAACTCTGTTCTAATGCCAGGTTTCCGAAAAAAGAGCCCCCGTATATGTCCTGCCCGAGAAGATTACGGTGAAGAGAAACTGTCCTCTTGTGACATTCGAGAATCTGTTCAACAGGATTGAGATCAGATTCCATAATTTCCGATAACTCACGGATCTGGTTATCGGCAAGTGTGGTGAGAATACTTAATCCCAGCTCTTCTTTGCCTTCAAAATAGTAGTAGAAATTGCTCTTGGAAACACCCGCTTTCTTTATGAGCATATCTATGGAAGTTCGATCATAACCATGAAGATGGAAAAGCTCTGTAGCGGCTTCCAAAATTTTATCCTTATTGCTCATGGCAGTGAATCAACCTTAATTACTAGAAATAGTGAATCCTCAAGAATCTGTTGTCAAGGTATAGTCTAGAGTAATTTGAAAGTAATTACAATATAATACGTAACGGTCGGTCCTTATCGAGCCTCGAGAGTTCTTCAGGCGAAAGGCCCTTTGACTGGAGCAGAACTTTGAATTTCCTCCCCATGAATTCAGGCATAAAAAGCGTCTTGGCCGCGAGACGGTCCCCCTGGTTCTGGGGTTTGTCATACGTCTTGAAAATCTCGAGAATTCCCCAGTCAACGAGGAACTGTCCCTGCGTGGTGTACTCGACGGCGGTAAGACCCAGGACATCCCCGACCCTAATAAGTTCGGAAAAATTAACGTCAGCGGTTATATCCTGCTCTCCAACTCTCGTGTAGGGGTCGGAGCTCAGTTCATGGCGATAAAAGCACCTGAAGGTGCCTTTTCGCCTTCCGGGGGAGTAAAGCTCGGGAGCGAGGGATCCGTAGTCAATGCATAGAACAAACCCTTTTTGAAGCGCTCTTCCTACCTCGGCAAGCCATTTTCCCGCCAGCAGGCAAGCTTCCGCCTCATCACCTTGGGCGTATCCATCCAGATACCGTTTTGAAAAGTCATAAATCCCTTCCGCTTCGGGGTCCCGCAGAATTTCCTCGACTTTTCCATCGCGAAGGGAAAGAAAAACCTCCTGGATCTCTCCGCCGTCCGACTTAAGCCTGTGAAAGGGCAGGGAATCGAGAAATTCATTCGCGATCACCACTCCGCGGAAACCGCCTTTTCCGATTTGCTGCAGATCATCTATCCACCGAACCCTCCCGCGGTGCCCCTTGAGCCTTTCCTTAGCCGCCAGGACCGCCGCCGGGCTCGCCTCGCCCATCATGTAATCGGTTTTTGAGTAAAGCTCAGGGTGATTTCGGCTAAGGGCCTCCAGTATGTCAAGGGCGAGCTGACCTCCAGAGGCTCCGAATTCCACGACGGTGAAACTTTCCCCTTCAAGCAGAAGCGACGCCTCGGCAAGGAACTGCGAGATAGTCTCCCCGAAAGAGCGGTGAACCGATGGAGCGGTGTAAAAATCGCCTTTTTTTCCGATCTTCGCCTTCCCCGATGAGTAATAGCCGTGCTCAGGGTGAAAAAGGGAAAGCTCGACAAATCTGCGGAAGGAAATCGGGCCGGATTCCCGTATTTCCTCTTTTATGATCTCCAAAAGCGTACGCATTTTTCCTCCGTTGTGGAAAATAACAGTTCAGAGATAAAATTACACAGGTTTTCCATGCTTTAAAAACAAGCTGAAATCCTTCCCGGTTACCCGAAAAACAAGGCGAAAGAACACATTACGACGGATAAAAAAGATTTAGGAACGACCGGAAGCATTTCACACAGGGCTGAAAGAGAGCTTTGCGGGCCGGAAAAAATTATCAAGTGATTTCAGGGAATTAAATCTTTCAAACCACGCCGGATCAAAACATTCGACAATCTATCAACAGAAAAAAGTTGTTTGATTTCAAGCAATTACGAAAATCCCAGGCTTCTCAAGGCTCCCGGCACGGTACAATTTTCAAAAAGGCGCCGAGAGCGGAATCTTGCATTCACTGCCAGCCAGGGAATACGGGCTGAATTACGCCCGAAAAACAGCCAGAAACAGCTACCAATCCGGACTTTTACGCCGGTCTACTTGCTCGAGAATCTTTTGCCGATGCTGGCAAAGGCGTTATGGCTGTGAATGCTTTCGTAGTTAAGAACCCTGAGTTCGTAAGAGTCGAAACTGGGGTTGCCGTGGAGTTCCGAAGCTATGTTTCTCACGACATCCTCAACGAAGCACGGCTTGTTGTAGGCGCTCATCGTGACGTGGCGCTCATCTTCCCTTTTTAAAAGCGGGTAAAGCGGGGAAGAGGCCCCTCTTTCCGCAATCTCTATCATTTCCTCAAGGCATATGTCTATCGGATCGTTTTCCTTCTTCCTTTCGTGCGTAATGGTCATGAAAACCTTGGAACGCTGGTTGTGAGCCCCGTAATCGCTTATCTCCTTGCTGCAGGGGCAAAGGGTCTTGACCGGAACCACTACGCTCTGAGTGAGGCGTATGCCCTCCGGGTGCATTTCGCCGAGGTACGTGCATCTGTAAGGCTGTGGAGATATCTTGCCGCTTACCGGAGCATGCCGGTTGAAAAAGTAATCAAACTCTATTTTGACGTCGGAATCTTCCGAACCCTGCCTGTCGCAGAGAGCGATCAGGAAAGAAGCCATATTTTCCAGGGAGAAGGCCCCGTTGAAATCAAGGGCGGTCTCAAGCAGCCGGCTCATGTGAATTCCCTTCTGGTCGGGGCCGAGGTTAACGCTCAGGCTAAGGGAAGCCTGAACGCTCTGGCCCTTCTCAGAATCGATCTCGCAGCCTTTTATCTTAAGCGGAATCTTGAGATCGCAGACGCCGACTCTGTCTATGGAGATATTCCTGTAGTCCTTTCTCGCCTGTATGTCTTCAATAGGCTTTTCTTCTAGTCTCATTTTCAAAGCATTTTTCCTCTTTATTCGATAGAGTAACTGCCGCAGGTTAAAGGCGGATTCTTCTCAGGACGGGGAAGAATACCACAATGAAAGCCCTTTGCAACAACCAGAGCCCGCAACGGGGTCTTCAGCGAAGTTTGGGGTTGTCCGCGTGCCGCTTTCCGTCTCTCTGCGTTTTCTTCTCAAAATTCTTTCTCAAAACCTCCGTAAGATCAACTCCCGTCTGGTTCGCTATACATGTTAAGACGAAGAAGACGTCAGCTAGCTCGTCCCCCAGTTCCCGGCGATTTTCATTTCCCTTGAAGCTCTGCTCCCCGTATGTCCTGGACATGATTCTCGCGACCTCCCCAACCTCCTCGACAAGCTGCGCGAGGTTGGTAAGTTCGGAGAAATACCGCACTCCCACTTCCCTTATCCACTCGTCAACTTCCCGCTGATACTCCCTGACCGTTATCTCGCCAGACATAAAACCACCCTCGGCTTCTTAGCGCCCACAACAAACCCTAAAGTTTTTTCCGTCCTCTTAATTCTACCACCCGAACTCCGAAAGAAGCGATTCCCTCATGACCTCGTAACTCCGAGGAACAGAAGACATCGCGCCGTCGCCCACCCCGCTTACATAAACAATACCCGCACCGGCGTTGGTAAGAAAAGCGTAATCACTTGATAGAAGTTCCTCAAGGGGAAAATTCCCGCAGACGGGCTCATAGCCAAGACGGGCGGCTGAACGCAAAACGATTTCCCTGGTCACCCCGGGCAAAATTGGGCACTCGGTAGACGGAGTGAAAAGCCTTTTCCCTTTCACCCAGAAAACGTTGTGGCACGAGGTCTCGGCCACCCAGCCGTCGGTATCGAGGAAAAGGGCTTCGTCAAATCCCCTCTCTATGGCCTCTCTTTTCGCCACGATGTTTCCCAGATAGTTAAGCGTCTTGTGCGAAAAAAGGCTGTTCCGCGGGGATCTTCTCTCGCCGCAGACCCAAAGAGAGAGGCTATCCGGACTCTCCGCGCGGGGTCTTACAGACACAAGAAGCGAAGCCCCCCGGGGCCGTGAGTGATAAACCGCGTCCCCCTGGGCCAAAAGACACGCCTTTACGTGCAGGTCGCCCCCTGGGGACGCTCCCGCGGCATCCTCGATCCCGAGTCTCACCTGGGATTCCGGGGGAAACGGGATGCCGAGAAAATCGGCCCCTTTTCTCATTCTCTCAAGATGCATGGAGAGGAAAACGGGCGGGGCCCCCTTCCATCTGAAGCTCTCGAAAACCCCTTCTCCGTAAAAAAGAGCGCGGAGCGCGGGTACATCCTCAAGCCTTTTTCCGTCGAGAAAGAAAAGTTCCTTCATATCCGATGATTATAGCATCCGTCGGGACGCAACGGATGTAAGCGCCTTGGCCTTGAGCTCCGTCTCCCCGTATTCCTCGTCCGCTTTCGAATCCCATACGATTCCGCCCCCGAACCAGAAATCCGCACCCTCGGAGCTGTTCACTCCCGTGCGGATCGCGACGCTCATGGTGAAGTCCCCGCCCGGGGAGAGCAGGCAGATCGCCCCGCAGTAAGGGCCCCTCAGGTGAGGCTCAAGACTGTCTATTATGCGAAGAGCTTCCCTTTTCGGAGCTCCGGTAACGGATCCGGGGGGAAAGGTGCTGGCAATTATCTCGGAGAGTCCGACTCCCGGGCGAAGGCGCCCCTCGATTTCGGATTCCATCTGGAAAAGGGTGCTGTAGGGCCTGACGGCGAAAAGTTCCCTCACCCCTATGGAACCGTACCCGCATATTCTCCCGAGGTCGTTTCTCATGAGATCAACTATCATGAGGTTCTCGGCCCGCTCCTTGGGGTTATTTCCGAGCGTCTCGGCAAGTTGCCTGTCGCGGCGGGGATCGGGATCTCTGCGGACGGTCCCTTTTATGGGTCTTGTGGTAATGCTGTCGCCCCTTTTCCTAAGAAAAAGCTCCATAGAGCCGCTTACAAGCTCAAAACCCGGAAAACCGATAAAGGCGGCAAAGGGAACGGGCTGGGCGCGGTAAAAATCAAGAAACCACGAAAACGGCTCACCCAATGGCTCGAAGCGGAACTTTCGCGAGAGATTCACCTGGTAGACGTCTCCCGCCGCTATATGCTCCTTTATCGCCGAAATCTTCCGGGCGTACTCTTCCCTTTCAATGTTCGAGCGGGGAAGGGGCCCGGGACCTGTCCTCTCCCGCGGGAGGGCGGAGAGAACTTCCTCCAAGGGGCCTGTGTAAAAACCGTCTTTTTCGTAAAGATGGAAAAACAGTAAAGGAAACTTCTCTCCCTGCTTCGCGTCCGAGGTCGAAACTCCGGGAGTCGTGTAACTCAGGTAGTCGTAGCTTATGTAGCCAAGGGCGGTGTATCCCTCGGCAGCCAGTTTCTCGACCAAACCGAGGGGGTCTTCCGAGAAAGCCTTCTCCCCGGAGCGGGAAAACACTCTGGTCCCGTCGCTTGAGAAGCAGAGAGTGAGAGCGGGGTCGCCGAAAATTCCGGCCGTGGCAGAGGAACCCGAGTCGAACCATCCTCCGCCCGAGTCTATCAAAAGGGATTTTGGTCTATCAAGCTTCATCGCCTCCTCCCCCTGAGACTCAAAGCCCGGTCAAGTGCCCGGGAATGCGCTTACGACGGGGGAGGCGCATCAGCTTTAACCGAGCGGTTAAGGATTTCGGCTATATCCTGAACGCCGATATCCTCCTCCTTGCCCTTGAAGCGCGCGGCGTCGTCAAACATCGTGTTGCAGAAGTAGCACGCCGTTGCCAGGGTGTCGGGGTTAGTTTCCGCGGCCTCGTCGAAGCGGTTCCAGTTAACCCTGGGAGCCTCTTCCTCCATCCATATCTTTCCGCCTCCGGCTCCGCAGCAGAAGCTCTTTGTCCTGTTCCTTTTCATCTCCACCAGATCAATCCCCGGAATGCTTTTCAGTATTTCCCTCGGGGAGTCGTAAACGTTGTTGTAGCGGCCGATGTAGCAGGAATCGTGGTATGTTATCTTCTCCTCGATCGGGGCGTCGGGGTTAAGCTTCCCTTCCTGGATGAGCTGCAGGAGAAAGTCCGTGTGGTGGACGACCTCGTAGTGCCCGCCGAACTGCGGATACTCGTTCTTCATGGTGTTGAAGCAGTGGGGGCAGTTCGCGAGAATCTTCTTCACCTTCAATTCATTAAGGGTCTCGATGTTCTGCACGGCAAGCATCTGGTAGAGAGCCTCCTCTCCGAGCCTTCTCGCGGGATCGCCCGTGCAGGTCTCCCCCGGACCCATGACGGCGAAATTAACTCCCGCGACCTTAAGCAGGGTCACTATCGCCTTTGAGACTTCCTGGCCCCTCGGATCGTAGCCACCGAAGCACCCCGTCCAGTAAATCACGTCGAATTCGTCCGCGTTCTCGGCCGAGACTCCCAGGATAGGAACTTCCATCTCAGAGAGCCAGGAGCCGCGGTCGGCCTCGGGGAATCCCCAGGGGTTTCCGTTGTTCTGAAGCTTCTGAAGGGTTCTAGTGGCGGTTCCGCTCAGGCGGCCCTCAAGCGTAAGGAACCTTCTCATGTCCATTATCTTGCCCATCTGGTCGATGAAAAGCGGGCACTGCTCAACGCAGGCGTTGCAAGTGGTGCACGCCCAGAGCTCCTCTGGCGTCACCCACTCCGTGTCGGGAAGGTCGGGCTGCTCCTCCTGGGGTTTCCCGGCGAGTATGTCCTTTCCCTCGCTTGAGGCGTAGTGGCGAAGCTTAACGACGATGTCCCTCGGGGAGAGGACCTTCTCGGTGTTCCACGCCGGGCAGTTGTCCGTGCATCTTCCGCACTCGGTGCAGGTATAGGCGTCAAGTATGTCCTTCCAGCTGAAGTCGGCTATCTTCGAGGAGCCGAAGTGATCAAGGTCCTCGGGAATGTCCTCGAAATCGAGCTTCGAGAGCTGCCCGCGGGGCTTTAGGCTCTGGAAAAAAACGTTGAAAATCGCCGTCAGGACATGGCTGTGCTTCGAGTAGGGGAGGTAATTGAGAAAGGAAAGCACTATCAGGATGTGGAACCACCAGAAAAACTCCTTCCAGAAAAAGGTGCTCCCGGTGCTCATGCCTTCGTAGAGCCCGGAGAACGCCCCGGACACCGGCAGCATTGCGGGGCTGGTTTCGGCGAGCGCTATCCTTGCCCCCGTGGTGAGAAAGGCAGTGATCATGAGGCCGAATATAAGGCCCAGTATCACGACCGCGTCGGGCCCGTTAACCTCCCTTCTTCTCCCTATGGTGAGCCTGTTTATTATGCCCATCCCTATGGCCACAAGGACCAGGGCCTGCACTACGTCGAGAACCAGCTCGTAGACCCCTCCCAGGGATCCCGGGAAGAAATGAAATCCGGGAACAACGCCGCTTACCAGCATCTCCACAGTCCCCACCGTTATTATGACGAAGCCCCAGAAGATCATGGCGTGCTCTATGCCGGCGAAACGGTACTTGAAGAGCCTTCTCTGCCCGAACACGTAAATGATGACCTTCTTTATCCTCTCGGGAATGTTGTCAAGCCTGTTGTCTTCCTTTTTGCCGAGAGTGACGAGCCTTATGAGAAGACGGATGTTGTAGGCGAAAAAAACGAAGGACGCCACAAGCAGCAGAAGCATTATCGCGGATTTGGGGTTCATCTGGTTTCTCCTGAGCAAGACATGGAAAAAGGCAGTGTAAATTATATTGAATCCAAGGGGTTTAATCAAGCAGGACGGAGAGCATCGACACTAGCGCCATTCAAGTGCAAACACATGCGTGCCGAGAACAAAGTCATCTCTTCCACCGTCCTGAATCGAGTTTTTTGTGTAGCTTGAGGTTTGCACAAAGCGTTTTGTGTAGTCTGAAACGAAAAATAGGCTACTCAAATACAGTAGAAAAGTCCCCGGGCTACTCAAAATTTTGTAGCACCTCTCTATCCTTCTGCCAGCCTTATCAATTCCGGAAAGCACAAAACTGCAGCGCGACGTCCTCTACCAGGCAGGAGCTCTTGTAGTATATTGGCATCACGTAGTTGCCTGAGCAAACCAAAAGCAGTTTGTGTATGAATATTGTGCTGGGCTTTGAACTGTTTGGTCAAATCCGAACTTCTAAAAATGGGCTTGCTAAAAATAGCGTCCACAAGGTAGATCGAGTATTGAGAATGAGTTACGTCCTGTACGCGTGACTTCATTTCGTCATAAAGCTTCATAATCTTTTTTACTCTTTGACCATTGTGCTTGGACTGCTCCTCAACTGCTTTTAAAAAAAAGGCAATCCAGCCATCCCAATCCCCATGCTCCGAAATCGACTGCAACCGCTCATAATGCTCATCCCGGTTGCTCTCCAAATATTCGCTCAAATAAAACATCGGCTGCGAAAGTACTTTCTTCTTATACAAAAACAAAGGTATGAGTATTCGGCCGATTCGGCCGTTGCCGTCCATGAAAGGATGGACTAACTCGAACTGAGCATGCATCACTGCGGTCTGCAGTAAAAAATCACTGTCATCCGAAGCAACGTAATTTTGCCAATCATCCAGACAACTACTCAATATTAATGGCGAAGGTGGTACAAAAGTTGCCTCTTCTATAGTACAATTCCTTGGCCCAATCCAATTTTGTTCCATCCGAAAATGGCCTGGTTTCTTATCTTGTCCGCGGACACTGTTCATCAGAATCTTGTGCAGCTCTCGTATGAAGCTAAGCCGGATCGGATATTCCCTAAGATGGGCATTCGCACTATACAAAGCCAAACGATAATTGGATATTTCCTGAATATCCTTGTACTTTTCCCCTTCCTTAACTAAACCAGCTTCCTGTTCTAAGACTTCATCCACAGTGGCTTGTGTGCCTTCAATTCTCGAAGACAGAACAGCTTCTTGAGTGGTTAAAGGCGAAAGCATCACCTCTGGATTGGGTATGCCCTGTAGCAAACCATCATAGCGTGCTAACTCCGCATTGGCCCTGCCAACCAAACTAAACAGTTTTTGATAATTAAGATCCTTCAGCGGCAACCCATCGGGTACATAGGTGTTTATAGTCATTGCTTCCATAAAATATCTAAAAGAGTAATCTCATTCCACTCCGAAACATAAATACGTTTGTTCTTGGTTTATTATCCGGCAAAAGCAGAATAGAAATCAAACACAGAAAAGGCGATACTTGACTCTATCCGGTAAAAAAGAAACTCCTGTTCCGCTCCCCGCGGCGCGCCTTCTAAGGCAAGGCTGTGATCTTTACAGGCGCATGCTCTTCCGTCGCGCCCGCAGATCCCGAACCGGGAGCTTTTCGCCCGAGCGGCTTTTCCCCGAAATCGCCATAAACAGCGCCGCAACGATCAAGAACAGGTTAAAAGCCGCAGCTTCAGGCTCGCTGCCGCTCCCTGCCACAATCGCGCATCCTCCGCCGCCACCGCCGCCCGCTTCAGACTTCGGATAAATACCGGAACCGAGGACATACTCCGTACTTCCTCCTAGACCGAAGTCCGTCAGTATGAAGTACCCGCGCTTAACCGAGGTGCCGGGGGACCTGCCGGGAATGGGACTCCCCACCTCGCAAAACACTTCTTCACCCTCTTCACTCTCCGGAAACGTGCCGGGAACAGGCCCTGTCTCCTCACAGACCACCTCGTCGCCCGGAACAACAGGATCATCCCAGAGGTAGGTGAGAAAACCCTCGTTTCGTTCTTCCACTATATCACGCACGGCCTGGCCGACGTTAAGGCCATTATCGTCTATCAGAAGCAGCGTCGTGTCCTGAAATTGCGGGGTGAGTCCGTTAAAAATCCCGTACTGCTTGTCCGTATAGATAATTATGTAGAAATATATGGAACCCGACTGCCAGGGCGGTTCCCTCCAGCACGGCATAAGCTGAACCATTCTCTCGAGCGGAAGCCTTCCCCCGGAGTGACTAACCTTGGCAAGCTCCTCGGCAATGTGCTCATTAACCCCCTCCAGATAACGCACCAGGCTTGGCTCGTCATTCACCATGTCGGCGCTCAGCCAGCCCTTCCCGGAGAGATCGGGACACGCGGCAAGCGACTTGGAATGATCCGCTTCCCTCAGCTCATGATCAAACCCGCCAACGTGTATGAAGGAATCCCCTGCTTCGCCCGTATCCGAATCCTCAACGGCGCAGATATGGTTGCCGTATTCCCCGGAGTTGTCCCGAACGCAGACCACTTCTCCGCCCGCTCCTTCCACCATGTCAACGAGGTTTCGGAAAACCGGGATGCCTCTCAGGGAAGCGCTCAGCGCCTCGGGATGCTTCCCGTGAAAAAGTATGATATCGCCTGATTGAAAAGAGTCGCCGCCGGATTTGTTAACGGTAATTACGTACGTGTCGTCGTGTCTCCATACTCCGTTATTGTTTCTCATGGCGTTTCGGAATTCTATTCGACCCTCATCACTCGTGACCCGTTGCGCCCGGTGCCTCTTGAGGTGCAGCAAGAAATTCTTCATATCATCCATATCTCCCGCGCTCGCCTCCTCAGCGGTTGGCCCGTCGTGGGCAGAAGCGGGCGGGGCAACGGAAAAGGCGATTATACAGAAGAAAAACAGGGTGACTGCCGCGACTTTTTTCATCATTTTAAATACCCCTCTCTTTGCCAATTTAACATGCAGGTTTCGGTTAACTGCGGATTTCAATTCCTTAAGCGATTGATGATACCCAAGGATTTCGATATATCATAAATCGATCTAATTACTCTTTACAAGTATTTTGCTTGCGGATAATGAGGGCGCGGCTCAGCCGGGTTGATTTTAAAATCAGAATTAAGATAGAATATTCCTAATAATTTCGAATTCTTGCTTGCTCAGGCCCGTAAATACCGAGGGTTTACAAAGCTGGTTGGTTTTGTGGCAATTTTTGGGGAGTGGATGTCTTTACGCGGGTTCGGGGAGCCAGAAACACCATTGCAAACGGGGTTCAGAAACTCAAGCGGCAAAAAGGAGTGACAAAATAATGATTCATAAATTTTATGAGGCAATTAACCGGGTTGCGCCTCGGAATATTATTCTCGCGCTGCTTGTCCTGGCGACGGGCCACTCTACTGCATGGGACGCGGCCGCAAAGGAAGGGGATCTTGTCGGTAATCGGCCGTATTCCGAAGCGATATCCGGGAGCCTGCACCCCGTGAAAGTTATAACCCGCAGGGACATTGAACTCTCAGGCGTAAAAAGGATAACTGACCTGTTGGGTCGGTCGGCTTTTAACAGTTTCGGTCTTGAAAGGCCGTTCGTTCTCGGAGAAGGCCGCGCTCTGATCCTCATTAACGGGCGGCGGGTCTCAGACCCTGGGGTTGATACAGACACCATTCCGGTCGCGGCTGTCGAACGTATTGAAATCTTCAATGACAGCACAAGCGCCCTGCATGGCGGGGAAGCGATCGGCGGCACCATAAATATCGTTTTGAAAAAAGACTATGAAGGCCTCGATATCCAGCTGAACGCCGGGCGGCCCCGCGGTGAGGGCGTCGATTCCGAACACTTAGGCCTTGTTTGGGGCACAGGCGTGGGAGAGGGGAATCTGACTGTCGGCGTGGATATATTCCGGCGGGACGAGGTACGCGACATCGACCGCGATTACAGCCGCGCCAGATATCAAGCCGGAGGTTCCCTCGCCGATACCGAAGGAGTGTCACCTCTAGGCAACACGGTTTTTTTGGTAAAAAATGACGGAGGAAGGGTATCTGGGCCCCTAGGCGACTGCGATGAAAGTGTGTATACAGGGGAACTCACGGATCCCCCGGGCGGATTTTTCGGTACCGTCTGCGGGTTCGCCTATGCGGATATCGCGTGGCATCTAGACCGCAGGCGGAACGACAGCGCGTTTATGGATTTCAGTTATCCGGTAGGCGATGCGGCCGACATATATATTGAGGGACGCGCGATCAAGGAAGAACTAAGGTTCCTGTATGCGCCGGATCCGAACGTTTTTCCTATTGCTCCGGACGAGATGCTGAGAAACAGCCTGATTGAAAGCGGGAACTTTGAAGGTCTTGACGAGAGCAATTTCCCCGAGAGCATCACGGTTGGCCACCGCTTCCTGGGGCATGGCAACCGCCAATGGGATTCTGACCTTGAAGAATATGATATTGCGCTGGGGCTGCGAGGGGAAATTAAAGACAACATAGGATATGACGGCTATATTCACTACAATCGCTACGACTATGCCGTAGCTGGCCACACGTTCATTAATGAACCCGTAATAAACGCCGCTATTGAAAGCGGAGATTACGACATCCGGAATCCGCTTTCCGAAGCCGAAGAGCACAGGGCCGCAATCAGCGAAAGCAGCGTGCGCAGCGAAAGGAAATATGAAGATGAACACCTTGAGGCGGGGGTGTCCCTCGACGGCCCGCTGTTTGAACTTATGGGCAACAAGCTTCGCTGGAGCACCGGTCTGCAGATCGCTAAAATAGAGGCAGGCAGTTCCAAGGAATATTTCAATCTCAGCGGTGAGCCGGTTGATGCGGATGATGTGCTAGGGGGATCTTCACCGACGCTGATGGCAGAGCGTCGGCGTTTGTCAGCTTTCGGCGATATTCTGGTGCCCTTGGGGAACGCGCTGGATGTGTCCTTTGCCCTTCGCCACGATGATTTTGACGACGTCGGGGGAGCGTTTTCGCACAGGATAGCGACTCTTTACCGCGTAATACCCAATATTGCGCTACGCGCATCATGGAGCGGGGGAGCAAGGGCTCCCAGCTTCGCAGCCCTGCATGTAGAGGAATTCGTTTATTACCCGTATGTATGCGACGCCGATACGCCGACTCCCGATTGCCCCAGGGACCAGGTGCGGGTGGTCACAAGCGGTAACCCGGAACTGGAACCGGACGAGGCCGAAAGCCTTGGCGCCGGTGTCTCCGCGGGCTGGGGCCCCTTTTCGGCCGACTTCGACTGGTTCCGTCTCCGTCTCCAGGAAACACCCACCACGCTTAACACGCAGTTCGTCATCAGCCTGGAGAGAAGCGGGAGGCTTAACGAGTATCCGGGACTGAGCGTGACACGGTCCGACGGTCGATTAACAGAAATCCGCAACCCGCTGACCAACAGCGGAGAGACTGACATGGACGGGTTCACGGCTCGGCTCGGCGGCGACCTGAAAACCGACCTGGCTGATTTCATGCTCAATGCCAACTGGATCAGGATAACGAATTACGAAAGACGCGTAGGAGGGGAAACGCAGCCCGGAGATATTCCGCGCAACCGCATTCATGTTCTGCTCCGCGCAGACCGCAACGACCTGACAGTGCAGTGGAACACGCACGCGGTCACGTCCTTCCGGAACGAAACCGACACAAAAACTTTCAGAAGGTGGGTAGGGCACGATATAGCGCTTAGCTGGAGAAACGTTTTCGGCTTTAACTGGTTTGAACTCACGGGAGGCGTTCTGAATATCGGCAATGAGGGTCAGTCCCGCCCTGATCCCGATGAGGATCACATACTGTATCTAGATTCGATCCTGGGGCGCACATTATTCCTGACCGCGAAGTTTGAGATCTGATGCGCGTTGCCGCTTCACTGCTGAAGGATAAAAAGACCTGACCCTATACGGAAGTCTTTTCTTTCCGAAAAAACCGCGCTTGGGTATCCTTACAGGAACGTGAAGATCCTTCTCTATTACGACTACATATGTCCTTTCTGCTTCTTGGCCACCGAGAGGGTGCTTGAACTCGCGAAGGAGTTCGGCCTCGAAGCGGAGTGGCTCGGCGTTGAGATTCACCCCGAATACCCCGCCGAGGGAAAAAGACGGAAAAAAACGGAGAGGACCGTCCGCACCTCGGAAACCCTTGAGAACGTGGCCGCCGAGGCCGGGGTCGAGATAAAGCTCCCGGGATTCGTAACCAATTCGAGGCTCTGCCTCGAGGGAGCGGAGTTTGCGAAGGAGAAAAACAGGTTCATGGAATTCCACAAGGCCTGTTACGCGGCCTATTTCAGGGAAGGGAAAAACATAGGTCTTCTCGAAACCGTTTTAGAGGCGGGCGAGGTTGCGGGGCTTTGTCCCGAGGAGCTCTCAGAGTCTCTTCGGAAAAGAAGCTTCTCGGAAAAAATAGAGAAGAATATGGAAAGCGCCCGGGAAAACACGGTTCTCGGCGTCCCTACCCTTTACCTTGGAGAACTCAGGGTACATGGGATCCAGCCGCTTGAATCATACAGAAAACTGATAGCAAAGGAACTTCTGCGGGAGGAGCCTCTTCACTGACCCGGGCATCTCGGCGCCGACACTCTCCGCGATTATTTCCCCGTCCGCAGGTGAACCTCGCCTATCATCCTCGGGGTTGAGGAAACGACAGTGAAAGTTTTTCTCCCGAAGACTATCACGGTCCCAGGGGCGGGAATCGAACCGTGCGTGTATAGAAGGAATCCTGCCAGCGTCTCGTAATCCTCGCCCTCCGGAATGGCGAGTCCGAGGCCGTCGTTAAGCCGCCCTATCTCGACCGTGGGGTCTATGAGATACTGTCCGAGGCCGAGCCTTCTCCACGGGGTCTCGCCGGTGTCGTACTCATCCTCTATCTCCCCCACCACCTCCTCGATGATGTCCTCGAGGGTTATGATTCCGACCGACCCCCCGTACTCGTCAACCACGACGGCCATTCCGGCGCGCCCCCCCTTCATCTCGTCCATAAGTTCGTTCACGAGCTTCGATTCCGGAACGTAGAAGGGAGGAAGGGCATATTGCTCGACGCTCTTGTCAAGGTCCTGCTCGCCGAGAACGTAAAACGAGTTGAGTATGCCAATTATATTGTCGACCCGATCGCTGAAAATCGGGATTCTCGAGTGGCTTTTTTCCGCTATGAGCCTCCTGACGTCGCGAAGCGTGGACCTTCTCTCAAGAGCATCCACCTTGACAAGTGGGATCATTATCTCTCCGACCGTGGTCTCGGAGTAGCCGAAAATCCCGCGAAGAACCCTTCTTTTGTAGTCAGAGCTCGGCTTGCCCTCGTCTTCCTCCATCACGTCCTCAAGCTCCTCACGGGTTATGGCACTCATGTTCTTGCGGTTCAATATCCCCCGGGTGAAGAGATTGACGAAGAAAAGCACCGGGTAAAAAAGCTTGGAGAAAACCCAGAGCGGATAGATGATCCAGAGCACTATTGAGTTCCGCTTGCTCTCGAAGACCGCCTTGGGAACCACCTGGCCGAAAACGACGATGAGCGGGGAGAGCACGGCCACCGTGTAGAGACCGCTTCGTTGCCCGACGGTCTCCTCGAAATAAAAGGTGAGCACCAGGGTGTTTATTATGAGGGAAAGGTTAACCCCTATGAGGGTGGTGCCGATGAAGCTCTCGATCTTCGAGTAGGCGTCGAGAACCAGGCCCGCGGCGGCGGAGCCCTCATCGGCGAGGGACCTCATCTTTATCTTGTCGCAGGAGATGAGGGCTATTTCCGAGCCGGCGAAAAACGCCTGCAGAATCAGAAACAGCAAAATAAGAAGAACCACTAATTCAATGGACACCGCCGTGCGCCTCCCTGTCGATGTCGACCCTTATCTCGGAAATCCTTTTCCCTTCCTTGCTCTTCACCGTGAAAACCAGTCCGCCGAACCCTATTTTTTCCCCTTCGGCGGGCAGTCTGCCGAAAAGATCGAACACGAAACCGCCCATGGTCTCGTTTTCCATCCGAAGCGGGATCACGGCCTCCTCCAGTATGCCTCCCAAGTTCGCAAGCCCCGCCGAGCGCGCGACCGAGAAAAGATAGTCGTCGTTGAATTCCTCTATCTTCATTCCCCCGGGGATCGTGATCGCCCCGCCGCCGAGCGCGGGAGCAATCTTGTTGGGCACCGATCTTTCATCCTCTATCTCCCCGAAAAGCTCCTCCAGTATGTCCTCCATGGTCACCAGCCCGTCGAACCTCCCGTACTCGTCCACCACTATCGCTATGTGAATCCTGTGCATCTGGAACTCCCGAAGAAGCGCCCCCGCGGGCTTGGAGCGGGGAATGAAATACGGCTTCCTGAGGCACTCGCTCACGGTGGCCGCGAGGTTGCGCTCGGTAAAATTCCACTTGAGAAGATCCTTGCCGTAGAGAACGCCCGCTATGTTGTCTTTCTCCTCCTCGTAAACCGGAACCCGGGAGCGGCCCGCCTGGCGGATCCGGCCCACGGCCTCCCTCACCTCAATATCGTGGGGAAGCGTGAAGCAGTCTATGGCGGGAGTCATTATCCTGTGGGCGGGCAGGTCCTCAAGCTTGAAAAAGCCGTCGGCGAGGTATTTTTCCACTTCGTTTAGCACTCCCTCGTCCCTCCCCATTCCCACCAGGATCTCAAGCTCGTCGGAGGAAATGTCGTTTCCCTGCGCGCGGTGCCCCAGATCCGCCCCGAAGGCCCTTATGAAAAAACCGGAGACAAACAGGATCGCCCACCTGACCGGGGTGACCGCAACGTGGAAGAAATAAAGGGGAAGCGCGACCGCCTTCGAAATGGTTCTGGGGAACTTCACGCCCGCAGTCTTGGGAACGATCTCCCCGAACACAAGGAGCGTGGGAGAGGCTATGGCCAGGGACACGAGGGCCACCGTCTGCTCCGGGGTGTCCTGGAGATATTTACTCACCGTAAGACCTATTACGCTTGAGTAGGCTATGTTGAATATCTCGTCGGCCAGAAGAACCGTGGTTATGAGCTTGTGGGAATTGGAAAGGAGCTTTCCTATGGCCGCAGAGACTCTGCCTCCCTGCTTCGATATGCTTTCTCTCTGCGGACGGCTGAGGGAGAAAAGCGCCCCCTCGCTGAAGCAGAAAAACGCGGAGCAGCACAGCAGAAAAAGAATCAGAATGAAATTTTCGCCCAAAAAATTCTACCCCCGTGGAGGAATCAGCAGAAGTGCTCAAACCCCCCGGTATCGTAAAAAACCTCGTCTCCTCCCTCGTCAAAGAATCTTATTTTCCCCCCGGCGGTAACGGAACCGATTTTCGAGATAGCAATGCCGCAGAGGCGCGAAACCTCCTCTATCGAGGCGCGGTTCCGCGCAAAAGAGGTGAAAAGAAGCTCGTAATCCTCTCCCCCCGAGAGCGCAAGACGGTAGCCGTCCTCGGAGAACCCGGCGCAGAGAGAGAGAAACCCGGGAGAAAGCGGAATACTCCCGAGACTTACCTCGGCACCCAGCCCGTGTTCTGAGGTGAGCTTCCCGAGGTCACAGAAAAGCCCGTCGCTTACGTCTATCATCGAGGAGGCTATTCCGCGTTCTGCTAGCATCCTGCCCACCTCAAGGCGCGGCGTGGGCTCAACGTGTCTTGAAACGGCGCCCTCGCACCCGTCAATCCCGCAATCGCCCGAGAGGACCCTCAGGCCCAAGGCGGAATCCCCCAGGGTTCCGGTTACGTATATGTCATCTCCCTCGGAGGCTCCCGAGCGCAGGACGATATCATCCCCCGATATCTCCCCAAGCGCCGTCATGCTTATGAAAACGGTTTGGGATTCCGAGAGATTTCCCCCAACAAGGCAGACCCCAAACTCCCGGCAGGCCTCTCCCACTCCTTCCGAGAGATCCTCTATGAACTCCATTGAGTCCGCGCTCCGACAGCCGAGAGAACAGAGAAGGTACCTCGGCACCGCTCCCATCGCCCCTATGTCGCTTATGGCGACGCATACGGCCTTTTTGCCGAGCTGCCTGGGGGTCTGCGCCCCGAGACGGAAGTGGACACCTTCGACGAGAGTGTCCGTCGAGGCGACAAGGCATGCTTTGTCTCTGATTTTTACAACAGCGGAATCGTCCCCTATCCCCGTCAAAACTTCTTTCTGAGTAGCCTTGAACCTGTCGGCTAAAAATCTCAAGGCGTCTTCTTCACCCATTTGCGATTAAAAATTGTATTGTAAACGCAGTTGCGTGTCAATTGAGCCGGTGGGCCCGAAAAAATTTTTCCTTCCCGTCCACAGGCACGAAAACGGAGTTTCAGGGGGGTGGAAAACTGTTTTTTCTTGACACGAAAAACCGATGCAATTACAATTAAAATCCACTTTCCGAGGGGTGGGTTCGGGATTTTTTCTAAAGTATCCATTTTAGGGTTGTTGTTTGCTTTTCAGGAGAAGATCTGTTGAAAAAGACGGAGCAAGTTGCACACGACCTAGCTGCTGAAAACTACGAATCGGAACAAAAAACAGAGTTTGAATGGGATGCCGTTCTCGACGGCGTAAAGAAAGACCTTTATTTCCCCCCTTCCTGGCTGTTTTCCATAAAAGTCGCCAAGATCGAGGGAAAAATCGTGACGCTTGAAGCGAAAACCCACTTCCAGGCCCTCTGGCTGAAAAACCACTACCTGCAGCTGATAAACGAAACCGCCCGAAGCCTCTACGGAGAAAGTTTCGAGGTGGCGATAGACACAGGAGAGGAGAGTTCCCAAGCCGGAAAAACGAGAAGGGGAAGGGCCGCGAAAAGGACGGATTCCAAAGCAGAAGAAGCCGAAAGCGGAAGGCCGGCGGACAGGCCGGAAGGCGCGGAACCCCACGATCCCCAGACGGTGAGCTTCTTCAACTCATCCAACACGTTTGACAACTTCGTCGTAGGGCCAAGCAACCAGTTTGCCCACGCCGCATCCTACGCCATAGCGGAGAATCCGGGAATGGCCTACAACCCTCTTTTCATACACAGCGGAGTGGGCCTCGGGAAAACCCATCTTCTCCACTCCATAGCGAACCACGTACTAAAAAAGTACGGAAACCGCATGAACACCTTCTGCATCTCGGCCGAGCATTTCACAAACGGGATGGTGCAGAGCATAAAAACAGGTTCCATGGATAAGTTCAGGAACCTCTACAGGCTGAACTGCGATGTTCTTCTAATAGACGACATCCAGTTCATCGCCGGAAAAGACAGCACCCAGGAAGAGTTCTTTCATATGTTCAACTCCCTCTACACGGCGAAAAAACAGATAGTCATAACGAGTGACAAGCCCCCGAGCGTGATGAAGAACTTCGAGGAACGCCTGAAATCCAGGTTCGAGTGGGGGCTGACGGCCGACATACAGCCGCCGGAAGTGGAAACCAAAATAGCCATAATAGAGAAAAAGGCCGAGGAAGAGCAGATCGAGATCCCAAGCGAAGTGGCCTCCTTCATAGCCCAGAACGTCCTCTCAAGCGTAAGGGAACTCGAAGGCTCGCTGAACAAGCTGTTCGCCTACTCGAGGATGTTCAGGGAGAGAATAACCCTTGAACTGGCAAAGCAGCTTCTAAGCAACCTAGTGAGAAAAGAAACGCCGAAGATAATAACCATAGAACTTATCCAGAAAGAGGTGAGCTCTTTCTTTGACCTGACCGTAAAGGACCTGAAATCCAACCAGAAGCAGAAAAAAGTCTCGGGGCCAAGACAGATAGCGATGTTCCTCTCGAGGAAATACACATCCTCCTCGTTCCCGGAGATAGGGAGCAAGTTCGGCGGCAAAAACCACTCCACGGTGGTACACGCGGTAAAAAACGTCGAAAAAAAGATCGGGGCGGATCCCTCGCTCTCAAGCGCCGTCACGACGGTCTCGGTAACCTTGGAGAAGTACATCACCTCATAGACGCCAGACGGCACCTGTTAAAAAGAACTGAAAACACTGTCAAAGGATTTTGACTTCCGTTCCTTCGCAACCGGAAACGGAAAGAGGTGTGAATAGCTGTCGACAACCAAGAAATCCATAAACATGGTTATAAAACAGAAAACCTTGTGATCTCAAGTGGTTCCATTGGTTTCACCTTTTTCACAAAGACTACTACTACTGCTACTAAGAAACATAATAAATGATTAAGATAGAAGCAGTAGCAGTAAAGCAGGGCAAACCCTTGCGGGGTATAGTTTTGTTGAGGAAAACAAGTTATTATTCCCTGATGAGCATTATTCGAAATTTACGGAAAGAGGATTCCTTATCTGTCTTCTTCCAGGGTTGGAGGTTTTTCTCTTTATGATGTTTAAAATCAAGGGCGGAGATTTTTCAAAGAAGCTGGGAATGATCCAGGGAGTCGTGGAGAAAAGAACAACCATGCCGATTCTCTCCCATGTTCTTATGAGCTCCACCGAGAAGGGCGTGGTTCTGGAAGCCACTGATCTTGAAAACACGGTTACCGTTTTCTGTGACGCTCAGACGGAGGGAGAATTCAAGATGGCGGTTCCCGCCGGAATTCTTTCGGATCTCGTAAGGGAGATCAGGGAAGAGGAGGAGATTTCCGTTACCGCCACGGAGAACAACTGGATCGAGGTTGTCACCAGCTCAGGTTCTTTCAAGATAGCGGGGCTCTCGGCCGACGATTTTCCCAGAATACCCGAGATTTCGTCGGAAAACCTTTTCCAGGTTTCCTCAGAGAGGCTTGATGAGATGATATCCAAGACGGTCTTTTCCGTTTCCGACGATGAGATGAGAAGGAGCCTCTCCGGGGTGTTTTTCGAAAAAAGAGGGGAGCAGACACTCAGGCTCGTCGCCACCGATGGTCACAGGCTCAGCTTTGTTGACGAAAAAATAGAGGATCTTAACCTGCCGAAGGATATTCTGGTCCCCAAAAAAGCGGTTATGGAGATAAGAAGGCTTCTCCGCCTCTCGAAGGAAGTCAGAATCGGGAGCAGCGGAAACTTCTTTGTTTTCGAGCTAAACGACGAAAACCTTGTTTTCATTTCCAGAGTGATTGACGCTGAATTTCCGGACTACATGCAGGTAGTCCCGGTTTCGACGAAAAACACGGTCACGGTCGACGCCTCCAAGCTGCTGGTTGCGCTCAGGAGGGTTTCCCTTTTCTCCGCGGACAACGTGAGGGGCGGGGGAAGGTTCGTGGAGATGGCTTTCGGGGAAGGGAACCTGCTTCTCGGCGCCTACCTTAACACCGGCGAGGGAAAAGAAAGCATGCCAGTTGAGTATTCAGGGGAAGAGGTGAGGCTTGGCTTCAACTTCACGTACTTCCAAGATGTTCTTGATGCCGTGGGGTCTTCGGAAGTGATAATCGGTTTTTCCGGCCACAAAAACCCGGTCTACGTGGTTCCCTGCGAGGAAGGCGAAAAGCAGGACGGCTACGTAAACGTAATAATGCCAATGGAGCTTGACGCCAGAGCGGCGGAGGGGCAGGCGGGGGAATAATCCTCGTACCTTTAAGATGCTAGGTGGATTCATCGGAGTCGATTTTTCCGGCGGGAAGGTCAGGACCGTAACCGTAAAGAGGGGGCTCAAGGGGACCGAAGTCCGCAAGGCCTCTCTCACTGGCGAGCTCGGGAGCGGCGACACGTCGGCTTTTTTCAAGAACGAAATTTCGCTCGGGATCAGGGCCGTCACCGGAATCTCCTCTTCCCCGCTTCTTCTGAGGGTTCTCAAATTTCCTTTCTCCGATTCAAAAAAGATCAGGGGGGTTTACCGCTTCGAGCTTGAGAACTCGACCGGGTTCACCCTAGGGGAAGACGTACTGTCAGACTACCACGAGGTAAAGGGACCGGAAGGGGCCGAGGTGATTGTCCCCGCTTTTGAGAAGGAGATGTTCGAGGGCTATCTGGGCTCTCTTCGGGAGTCAGGCGTGGATCCGGACCAGGTGACTTTCACTCCGGTTGCGTTTTCTTCGCTGGGGGAACTTATTGAAGGGCCCAGGCCGCTTCTCCTCATAGATGCCGATCAGGACCACCTCAATTTCTCGTTTTTCGACGAGAGGGGGCTAAGCAGGGTAAGGAACTGCGACGACGCCGTCGAGAGAGTGAAAAAAGCCCTTGCCACAGACACCCTTGACCTGCAGCAGATAAACGGCGACGAGGGGAAGAGGAAGGCGTTTCTTGAAAGCTGCCGCTTCATCACAGAGGAGATAAGAAACACCATTCGCTACTTTGAGGGAGAAGCCGGGGAGGAGGTAAAAAGCTTGGTTCTCACCGGGGGGATATGCGAGGTGGACGGGGTTGCGAAAGAACTCACCGAGCAGCTCGGCCGGGAAGTAAAGAGAATTTTCATAGAGCAGCTCGGCCACAACGACTCCCCTCTTTTCGCAAGAGCGTACGCTCTTGCGCTTTACGGAAGCTCCTCCGGCAGGGGGGGAAGACTCAACCTGAGAAAGGACGGGTACAGACCGCGGGGGATGGCGAGGGATTTTTTAAAGGAGTTTCGGGTTCCCGTCGCCCTGTGCGCAGCCCTGCTTCTTGTGGTCGTTTTCGGGCGCGTGACGGAAGTGGTCTCCGCCAGGAGCAAGATGAGTTCCATACGCTCCGAGATGGAGATGGATCTCAGGAAGGAGTTCCCGGAGGCCGCGGGGACGCAGGATCCGGTCGCTTTTTACAAGGGGAAGCTTGAAGTCATCAACCGCAAACTTAACATACTGAAGCAGGTAAGAGGGGCCCACAGCCCGCTTGAGGTGCTGACGGCGGTTTCCGCCGCCATTCCGAGGGATGCGAGTTTTTCCGTTGACGAAATAAGGATCGAAGACGGGGGCAAGGCCAAGATATGGGGCAGGAGCGATTCCTACGAGGAGATAGCGTCGATAGAGAAAGCCTTTTTGGAGTCCGGCAGCTTCACCCAGGTGAAGATGGGACAGGTTGGAAAGGCCGTTAACAACAGTTTGAAGTTCGAGATATCAATGGTCGTCAGGTGAGAATGAGGGAGTTAATGCAAAGACTGGTGGGGGGATTGAAATCGCTTCTCTCGGCGGTTCTGGGAAAAACCGAACCCCTGGTGCGGAGGGTAAGGGAACTTGTAGACAGGGGAGATTTTTCCGCAAGGGATGTCCGCGCCCTCAAGATAGCCGCCGTGGCAGTGGCCCTTTTCATACTCTTTTCCGCCTACAGGGCGGTTTTCCCCGGCGGTTCCGAGGTAAAAAGCGAGATCGGCCAGGTGAGATTGCAGCTAAACGAGATGAGGTCCCTTAAGGATGAGTACCGCTACTCAAGAGATCTCCTGGCCAAGGTCAGCGGTTCGATGAAGGAGGAGAGGGAGGCGCTTATTTCGGTGGCGGAGAAGGTGCTCGTCAGAAACGGCATAGACCGCCGCTCCTTTTCCATAAAGGGAACAAACCCGTCGGGCAGGGGAAAGGGAATACAGCGGGAAAGAGCGGTCCTGGTCAAGATAAACAAGGTGCCCGTTCCCAGGGTGCTCAGCGTTCTCTATACCTTTCAGAAAAGCAAGACCATCCTCAAGGTTTCGGACTTCAGGATAAAAACCAGGTTCGACGACCCGGACCTTACCGACGTCTCGTTCCGGCTGTCCACTTTTTCTTTCAGCGAATCGTGAGCGGTAGAGAATGAAGATAAACACCAAGATCAAAATGCCGGAAAAAATCTCCGTCCGCCTCTACGTGGGGGTCTTTTTCGCGTTTCTTCTGATTTTTCTCCTTTTGGGATTTCCGCGGGACTCGGTTGAAAGAAGGGTCGTCTTCGAGATACAGAGCAACTCCCCGGTCCCGGTTCTTATAGGGGATGCGGACCTCAGGGGTCTTTCCTCGATCGAGTTCAGGGACGTCCGCGTGATTCTCGGAGAAAGGGAGCCGCTTGTGATTGACAGGGCCAGGATAAGCGCCGGGCTTTTCTCCGTTATTTTTTCCGACGACACCAAGATTTCCTTTTCCGTTAACGCCTACGGCGGAAGGATAGACGGCAAGGTTTCGCAGAACATGAAGAAAAACAGGGTGACAAGCGCGGAAGTGGATATGAATTCCGTCGAATCTTCAGCCGTTTCCCGCCTTTTTCTGGGAAACGAGGGGATATCGGTCAGCGGGAAGGTCGACGGAACCGTAAAGCTTCTCGGGGAGGGGGAAAGCGGAGGGATTTCAAAGATGGAGTACCTCCTGTCCTCTCCTTCTCTTTCGGTTGCCGTGGACAGGGTGCAGGGGTTTGTGGTGGGGGAAGAGTACAGGAACCTGAGCGTGGTGCTTCGCGGCACCGCCAACCGCTTTGAGTCGCGGGTCGAGAAGTTTTCCCTGACGAATCCGCAGCTCTCCCTGCAGGCGGAGGGAAAAGTCCCGTCTCCGCTTCGGTTGAGGAAGGGAGCCGCCCTTGATCTTTCCGTTACGTTCATGCCTTCTCCGGGGGACGCGAAGCTTGCTCTTGTCGGCGGTTTTCTCGGTTCCCGGGGGGACGGCACCTTCTCAGGAAGGATCCGGGGAACGCTTGCGGAACCCAGGATCGTAAAGGGGGACGGCGGCGGCTGAGGGCTCCGTTTTTGCCCCCGCGGGCTATTTGACTTTGCCCTACCCCCTCGCTATTCTTCTCAGAATATTCTCCTTAAGACTGGATAATGGCTCCCAACAAAGAACTTGCCGCCGTAAGAAGGGAAATAGATGCCCTCGACTCCAAGTTGCTTGAACTTATAAACAGGCGGGCCGAGCTTGCGATAGAGGTAAGCGGACTCAAGAAAAAGGATTCCCTGGGAGTTTACGACCTGGGCAGGGAAAAGGAGATAGAAAGCAAGATAACGGGAAGCAACCCGGGCCCCCTCTCCAACCAAGACATCCTTTTTGTTTTCAGGGAAATAATATCGCGCTGCAGGTCCCTTCAGCATGACGAGAAAATCGCTTACCTGGGACCCGAGGGCAGCTTTTCAAACCAGGCCGCGTTTCGGAAATTCGGCGTTTCCTCCGAGTTTTTCCCGGTTTCAAGCTTCGAGGACGTGTTCAGGGAGGTGCACGGCAGGAGGGCCGATTTCGGCATAGTGCCCGTCGAGAATTCGGTTGAAGGCTCGGTGGGAGACGTTCTCGACATGCTCCTTGAGTGGGACCTCAGCATTTCAGCCGAGTGTTTCGAGCGCATTGAGCACTTCCTGCTCTCCCTAAGCGGGGACATCGGCGAGGTAAAGACCGTGGCTTCACATCCCCACGCCCTCGGACAGTGCAGGAAATGGATCGCCGCGAACCTCTACGGCGTCGCGCTTCTTGAGACCTCGAGCACTGCGGCGGCGGCGAAAATAGCCGCGAGGGACAAGAGCGTAGCCGCGATCGCAAGCGAGTTCTCGGGGTCGATATACAACCTGAAGACTATACAGAGCCACATAGAGGACAGCCCGCGCAACACGACCCGGTTCGCGGTGGTGGGAAGGGAGAAACCTTCCCCGAGCGGAGAAGACAAGACCTCGATCGCCTTTTCCGTCAGGGATGAGCCGGGAGCGCTTCACAAGGCGTTTTTTCTTCCCTTTTCGGAGTCCGGCATAAATCTCACCAAAATCGAGTCCAGACCCTCGCGCGACAGGCAGTGGGAATACGTGTTTTTCGCCGACTTCTCGGGACACCACGAAGAGAAGGCGGTAAGGGACGCCCTCGAGAGGGTGGAAGCCAACTGCGTTTTCCTCAAGATACTAGGGTCCTATCCCGTCGAAGCGCCGGGCTGACGGTGGGTCTGGCGGACGAACCCCCCATGGAACCAAGAGCAAGCGTAAAGAACCTTATTCCCTACGTTCCGGGAAAACCGATCGAGGAGCTCGAGCGGGAGCTAGGAATCCGGGGCGCGGCCAAGATGGCTTCGAACGAAAATCCCCTCGGCCCCTCCGCCCTCGCGAAAAAGGCGCTCTCAGAACATGTCTCAAGTGTCAACCTTTATCCCGACGGGGGCTGCTTCGAGCTCAGGCGCAAGCTTTCCGAGAAGCTCGGGGTTCCGGAAGGCACGCTGATAATCGGCAACGGCTCAAACGAGGTGATAGAGATCGTCGCGAGGACCTTTCTTGAGCCGGGGGACGAGGCCATCTACGGACAACACGCGTTTATCGTCTACCCGATCGTAACCCAGTCGCTCGGATGCTCGCACGTCGTCTCCCGGATGCCGGACCTCACGCACGATCTGAGGGACATGCTCTCTCTGGTCACGGAGAAAACGAAGATCATCTACATCGCGAACCCGAACAACCCTACCGGGACGACGGTCGGCAGGGACGAGTTCGAGTGGTTCCTCGAGCGGGTTCCCGAGAACGTGGTAATACTGGTGGACGAGGCCTATTTCGAGTATGTGGACGATCCCGAATATCCGGACACGCTTCGCTACCACTCGGTCCGCGAATCGCTCGTGACGGTGAGGACCTTCTCCAAGATTTACGGCCTTGCGGGACTCAGGGTCGGCTACGGGGTCGCGTCGGAAGAGGCGGTTTCCTACATGGACCGGGTAAGGGAGCCGTTTAACGTGAATTCGGCCGCGCAGGCGGCGGCCTGCGCCGCGCTTGACGACGAGAGACACGTCGCCCGCTCAAAGAAGCTTAACCGCACCGCAAAGGAGTACTTCTACGAAAAGCTCGCCGAACTCGGGGTAAGGTACACGGAGTCTCACGCGAATTTCGTTCTCGTCGACCTCGAAAGGGATCCGATACCGGTTTACGAGGCGCTTCTTCGCGACGGGGTCATAACGAGGCCCGTGGGCGGCTACGGGCTTAAAACGCACCTGAGGGTAAGTTTCGGCCTCGGGGGGGAAAACGAAAGATTCATTGAATCGCTTGGGAGGATTCTCGGAAGATGACTTTTGAAAAAGTGGCGGTGGTAGGTTTGGGGCTCATAGGCGGCTCCCTCGCGGCGGCCCTTCATGAATCGAGGGAAGTCTGGGAGGTCTTCGGGGTCGAGCGGGACCCGGAGTCGCTTCGCTTCGCCCTTAGGAAGGGAATCATAGACAAGGGTTCTTCAGAAATCGGCCCTGACATTTCGGGATCCAAAATAGTCGTCATCGCGACCTACGTCGACACGATAGCGCAGGTGGCCAAGGAGGTTTCCAGGTTTGTTCTCCCCGGCACGGCGGTCTGCGACGTGGGAAGCGTCAAGGCTCCCGTGGTGAGGGAAATGGAAAAGGGTTCCTGGAGAATCCGCTTCGTCGGAGCCCATCCCATCGCGGGGAAGGAAACATCCGGCGTCAGGGAGTCCGATCCCGGTCTTTTCTCAGGAAAAAAATGCATTGTTACTCCCGTGGAGAGCACCAGCCCCGAAGCTCTCTCCATGGTGAAAACGCTCTTTTCGCTTGCGGGGGGCGAGGTGGTCGAGATGGATCCCGAATCCCACGACGAGGTTTTCTCGCTCGTAAGCCACCTTCCCCATGCGGTTGCCTATTCGCTCGTGAACGCGGTGGCTTCCGGGGGAAGAGACAGGAACCTTTTTGATTTCTCGGGCGGGGGCCTGGCCGACCTGACCAGGATCGCCGACAGCTCCCCCGAGATGTGGGCCGGGATATTCATCGAGAACCGCGACGCGCTGCTGAGAGCCATCCGCGGCTTCGCGGGGGAGCTCGGGAAGATTGAAAAAGCCGTCGTCGCCGGTAATGTAGAAGATCTGGTAGCCCTTTTGAGGGAGGCCCGGGATTCAAAGAGGAATCTCGGGGAGTGAGGAGAGAATGTCCGAGAAGGTAAAGAAGACGGATGAGCAGTGGCAGGAGCAGCTTTCTTCCGAGCAGTTTATCGTCACGAGAAAGAAGGGCACCGAGAGGGCCTTTACCGGCAAGTACCACGACCATCACGAAAAGGGCATGTATATCTGCGTCTGCTGCGGGCAGAAGCTTTTCCGTTTCTCGGAGAAGTTCGATTCCGGCACGGGATGGCCGAGCTTCTGGGACCCCGTCTCGCAGGAGAACATAACGGAGAAGGCCGACCGTTCCCACGGGATGACGAGAACAGAGGTTCTTTGCTCAAAGTGCGACGCCCACCTGGGACACGTTTTTCCCGACGGTCCGAAGCCCACGGGGCTTAGGTACTGCATAAATTCCGCCTCTTTGGATTTCGAGGAAGAAAAAGAGGAATAGGGAAATGGCGACGGGTGGGATCGAACCACCGACACAGGCCTTATGAGAGCCCCGCTCTACCCCTGAGCTACGCCGCCCCCGGAAGAAAGGTAATTCGAAAAGCAGGAAATTATACCGGAACTCCGTGAGGATTCAACGCACGGACACGGGGGTTCGGCGGAAGTCGGCGCGCCCCCGGTTCGGCGGAAATCAGCCTGCTGCCGCCCCGTTTCTTCCCGTTTCTTCCTTTATTAGCCCCAGCTCCAGAAGCTTCCTGTAGGTCCTGGTATGGGAGCCGTGGTGGGAGAAGGTATCTATGTCCCCGGGCTCGTCGATGTCGATGCTGATGTTGAAATTCCTGTAGACGTCGCAGGGCACGTATCTGCGCTCGGCCTCCTCCCTGTGTTTCCTGAAGCTGTCGTTTCCGAACATCGAGGGTATGGTGTCAGGAGGCTTTCTCAGTATGGCGTTTGTGCCGAGCTCGTCTTCTGAGGGAACGAGGATCACGGACTTGCCCTTCTTCTCCTTCTCCAGGACGAAGTCCAGGTCCTCGCCGGTTATTAAAGGGGCATCGCCCGGGATTACGAGCACGGATTTCGCGCCCATTTTTCTGCAGACCTGGATCGCTAGGTCAACCGACGAACTCTCCCCGAGCTGGCTCTCCTCCCGTATTACGTCAAACCCCTCCTCAAGGGCCATTCTCTCCGCTTTCCTGTCGAGCGTGACGACGACCTTGTTGTCGGCGAGCTTCGATTCGCCGACCGCGGAGAACACGTCCTCAAGCATCACGTAGGCAAGCTCGGTTCTCTGCTTGCTGCTGAGCACCGAGGCAAGCCTTTCGTTTGCCCTTGAAAGATCCTTTACGGGAACCAATATGAATTTCAAAACCGCTACCTCGCTGTGGCGGGTCTCCAACCACGCACTATTGTATCAATAAAAGTATCGCTTGAAAAACAAGACTGTTCGGTAGCGTATGTTGTTTCGGTTTTGTAATAGAGTGTTCGCGGCGGAGGTTGGCCGCATGAAGGATAGCTGTTTTGTGATTTGTTTTAATCAGAGAGGAGGAGGGGGTTGTGGTATAGGGAGAAGAGGTTCTAGTTTACACCACATTTTGCCTTTGTCGCTGCCAATGAATTTTAAGGAAGGACCATTTTCAAAAATTAACGTCATCAAATGATATGCAGTCAAAACAGCAGTTTGTAATTCTTGACTTTTCTCAAGTGATTCTACTTTTACTCCAAGTTCTTCGAGTTTCTGAAAGCCGATCCTTTGACCGTGAACATGAATTTTTCCATTTTCCTCTGCATCTTCAGCATTAAAATATTTTGCGATATTTTTGGCTTTTTTCTCTCTTTCCTTTTCATCTGATATATCCCTGAACATTCTTTCCTTAAGCCACTTTTCAACTAATTCTTCACTGTATTTTAAGGTTTTTTCTGCCTCCACGACGAGAGAAGGTCCCATGCTCTGTAGAATAGGCGCCCACAGGTGTCCCAATTTTATATCTTCTAGAATGTCTTTTTTTGCTCTACCGAATCCTTCCTGAATTGCTCTTGCCGAGTGGATTTTACCTCCTATAGAAAACTGGGGATCAATCGGACCGAGTTGACTCTGCTTGCCGAGGACTACAAGATTGCTTGCAAGGCTTACTATAGCGCCGCCGGACATTGCCAAATACGGCACTATTATTTCAATATAGTTAAATTTGGCGTGCAGGTAATCAACTATGCTTTCAACGGCGTGTGGGTCTCCACCAGGGGTGTGGAGTATCAAAGTAAGGCCATTGCCAACCCCTGCTTCGTATATCGCGTTCATAAAACCGTTAATATCTTCTCTCAGTATTAACGTATCTAAGTTCTCTTGCTTTTTTTGTAAAAAAGCGGAAGCGTAAAAAATAACGACTCTGTTCTCGCGGAGTTTTGAAATTTTGCCCAACTCTTCAGTCAGCTTTTGATCAGGCCAGTTGGGATTTTTCTCGACCTCTTCAGGGAATTTTGCCTGTAGTTCGCTCCAAGAAGCCATTATTTTATGCGAAATGAGTTAGTCGTCAGTGGATATTCTGGGCTGGGAGGCTGGTATTCTGTAGGTTTTTCTTCCTTAAATACAGGCAATTCGTAGATCTTGCTGACCTCAATATATTCTTGGTATTGCTTTTTTACTTTTTCTAGTGTTTTCAGATAGTCGTCTGAACTTTTGCCTTTTTTGCTCATAGTGATTCTCCTTACAAGATTGCAGGTTGTTTAACTATTCCATAAAAACAGAATCAAAAATTCTCTCGACCGGCATATTTTACATTGTCGACCCGAAATTTCAATAAAGCGTTGGAGCACCCAAAAGTCGTCATCCTCTTGGACTGCTTCCGGTTTGTTTGTAATAGAGTATGGATATATGTCTTTGTTTTGGAGCGAGTTGGTTATATTTTACGAAGTGCTCTTTAGATCTGGTCAATTGGAAGAAGCTTAGAGCGTTGAGATAAATAATGGCGATGAAAAGTCCTCTACATCCGGGCGTTATCGTGCGCGAGGATTGCATGAAACCCTTGAATCTCTCGGTTACCGAATGCGCGAAAGTACTTGGCGTTGCCCGCCAGATGCTTTCCAATCTTGTCAACGCAAAAGCATCCGTTTCCGTTGAAATGGCATATAGATTGTCAAAGGCATTTGGTTCAACTCCGAGAACCTGGCTTGGCATGCAGCTGGCATTTGATCTTGCCCATTCGCAGGAATTGGAAGAGAAGATCAAAGTAAAGCGCGTTTCCGCAGGACGCGGATCAAGAGCGGGGGCAACTCCGCGGTCGGAGTAAAAAGGAGAATCCGTCTCGTATGCGCCATCTCGGGCTTTATTGACAATGAAAGACGCCTGTATATAGAATGATTAGCGAAAACTCGTTGCAACGCCGCGAAGAAAGGAGCCCAGTCTAACAATGACCCGCAAAGCCGTTTTAAAAAGAGAAACATCCGAAGTCAGTGCCAGCGTCGAGCTTGAACTCGACGGAACCGGGAAATTCGATATCTCGACAGGGGTGCCGTTTTTCGACCACATGCTGAGCCAGTTTGCAAAGCACGGCTACTTCGACCTCGCGGTCAAGGCCGAAGGGGACATCGACGTTGATTTCCACCACACCGTAGAGGATGTAGGGATAGCGATCGGGGAAGCCTTCTCGGAAGCCCTCGGAGACAAGAGGGGAATCACCAGGTACGGGCACGCCCTGATCCCTTTTGACGACGCGCTTGTCCTGGTGGCGGTCGATCTCAGCGACAGGCCCTGCTTCGTTTTCAAGGGGGAGATCCCCGCGGGGAAGGTGGGGGACTTCGATTCGGAGCTTGCCGAGGAGTTTTTCAAGTCTCTTACGAACTCGCTTCGCTGCAACCTGCACATCGAGTTTCGCCACGGAACGAACCTGCACCACATAATAGAGGCCATGTTCAAGGCCCTTGGAAGATCCATGGACGCAGCCTCGGCGCTTGACGGGCGCCGCGACGACATCCCCTCGACCAAGGGTACGCTCTAGTGATTTCCATAGTGGATTACGGAATGGGGAACCTGAGGAGCGTCGAGAAGGGGTTTACCTCCCAGGGAATCGAGGTCCGCGTTACCGAGGACCCGGGGGACATAGAGAGCTCAAGCGGCCTCGTGCTTCCCGGAGTCGGGGCTTTCGGCGACTGCGTAAGGAACCTTCGCGAGCGCTCCATGACCGGGCCCATAAAGGATTTCATCGAAAGCGGTCGGCCCTTTCTCGGGATATGCCTCGGCTTCCAGGTACTGTTCGAGTCAAGCGAGGAGGCTTCCGGGGAGGAAGGACTCGGGATCTTCAGAGGGAAGGTCATGAGGTTCCGCGTCGGGGAAAAGAGGCTCAAGGTGCCCCACATGGGCTGGAACAGGGTGAGCGTGCCCGAGGGAACCCGCATACTCGAGGGAATACCGCAGCAAAGCTGGTTTTACTTCGTTCACTCCTACCACGTGGTTTCGGACGAGCCCGCCACAGACGTTCTGCTTTCCGATTACGGGGGCTCCTTCGAGGCGGGGGTAATATCGGGGAACCTCTCCGCCTTTCAGTTCCACCCTGAAAAAAGCTCCGACTACGGGCTCAGGATCTTGAGGAACTTCTCGAAGCTCTGTCTTGAGAACTGATCCTTCTCCCTTCCGTAGACCGCCTCGTACGCGGCGTAGCTTCTCAGGATTTTCTTTACGTAGTTCCTTGACTGCTCGAAGGGGATTTCCTCTATGAACTCGTCTATGTCGAGCGCCCCGTTTTTCTCGTGCCACGTCTTGGCGTTCGTGGGGCCGCCGTTGTAGCCGGCCAGGCTTATGGCGAAGTTCCCCTCGAAGAGCCCCATCAGCCAGTTCAGGTAATAGCATCCGAGTTCAAGGTTAATGTCCGGGGAGAAAAGCTGGGAGGTCTTGAAATTCCGGAGGCCCGCCTTGGGCGCCGTCTCAAGCGCCGTCGAGGGCAGAAGCTGCATGAGCCCCCTCGCGTCGGAAACCGAAACCGCCTCCCTGTCGAAATGGCTTTCCTCCCTTATGACGGAATAGACAAGGAACTCGTCAAGCGAGTATTTACGGGAGAAAAACCTCACCCGCTCCTCGAAGCCCTTTGGAAAGGAGAGGTGGAGCGCCTCGGGGGACCTGACGCCGTTTGCAAGGTTTATGGAGGTTTTGTAATCCTGCGCCAGCTGGTAAAGCGAGGAGAGATGGAGCCGCTGCGACGCCGTTTTCGCCCGGGGCCGAAGAAGCTCGGCTTCCCCGAGAGCCAGCTCGTATATCCCGGCCTTGGCGAAGAAAAGGAATTTCCCGAGCGCGGGATTTTCCCCGAAAGGGTTTCCCGACCGGATGGCGGCGGGAGGCGGGGACGGAAGCAGCTTTTCTTTTAGCCTAAGCTTTGCGAGAGCCGAGTAGTAGGTGATTTTCGGGGATTCGGCGAGTTCTCCAAACGCGAAAAGCGCCCCGGGCTTGTCCCCCGCCCTCTCGGACGCCCTCGCGTACCAGTAAAGAAAGCGCTCCCGGTCTCTCCCCCCGGCCCATGCGCGGTCAGAGAAGACCTCAAGCGCCTTTGCGTACTCCTTTTGCCTGTAGTGCATCCACCCGAGGTTCCAGGCGCTCTCCCGGGCCTCCTTCCTCCAGGAGTATTTCTCGATGACGAGGCGGTAGAGGCGCCGTGCCTCCTCCGGCTCCTCGCGCAGGTGGCGAAGCCTCGCGGCCTTAAGAAGCGACCTGGCCGCCCAGGCGCTCTTGGGGTTAAGCTTGTGGAGAAGCTCGAAAACGCCTATGGCCTCCTCTTCTTTCTCCATGCTCATGAGAGTGACTCCCCTCCAGTAAAAGGCCTTGGGGGAGTCGATCCCCGAGAAGACCTCGAGGGCTTCGGGAAACCGGGAGAGGCGGTAGAGGCAGATGCCGATTTTCATTTTCACCGCTTTTGTCCGCGGCGCCCCGGAGAAAGCCTCAAGCGCCCCCTTCCAGTTGCCTGCCCCGAACATTACGTCCCCTCTTTTTTCAAACTGCCGCGGCGAGGGGGTGAAGACCTTTTTGTTTTTTTTGTGAAGCTCGAACGCGTAATCAGAGAAACTTACCTCCGGGTGCTCGGCCCATATCCTCCCGAATATCTCGGAGGCCGCGGGGAGGTCTCCCTGTTTTTCCCTTATCTCGCCGAGGTTTTTCAGGTAAACGGCCTTTTTCCACCTGCTGTCGGTCCTTCGGACGAGATGGGAGTATGTCTTTTCCGCCTCCGCGTAGCGTCTGCTCTCGAGGCGGATTTCCGCGAGCCGCTCATGGGCTCCGTCGCCGACCGCCGAGTCCGGGTGGCGTTTCAGCATTTTTAGGAAAAGCGCCTCCGCCCTTTCCTTTCGCCCGAGGCCAAAAGCCGCCTCCGCCTCGTAGTAAAGCAGGTAATCCTCTATGACGGAGGGCCTTGCCTTTATCTCGGCGAGGGTCTTTTCCGCCTCCGCGTAGCGTTTGCTCTGGACATGGCAGTAGACCCTGAGAAACAGCGCCTCGGGGGTTTTCTCCGAGGACGCGAGGGCTTTTTCGCAGTTGACATCGGCGCGCGCGCCCTCGGCCGAGGCGGCTAGGAGAAGCAGGGCGAAGAAAAAGACACAGAGTGTGGCCCTTTTCGGTTCCATTACCTTGAATTCTCCGCGGCCAGAAGGTCTCTTATCCCTTCCCCGAAGAGGTTGAACGAAAGCGCCGTTATGAAAATCGCGAGGCTTGGGAACACTATTAGGTGGGGGAAAGTCCTTATTCCCTGCCACCCGGTGCTCGCAAGCGTGCCCCAGCTTGCCTCCGGCGGGGATATCCCGAGGCCGAGAAAGCTGAGAGTGGATTCGGTGAGGATAGCGTAGGGGACTGAGAACGTGACTGTGACTATGAGGGGGCTAAGCGTGTTCGGGAGTATGTGCCTTGCGAGAATGGTGCTCGGCGAGGCCCCGAGCGCCCTCGCGGACTCGACGTACTCAAACGACTTTACCTGCAAGACGCTTCCCCTCACTATCCTCGCGACCCTCATCCACGACATCACCCCCAGGGATATTACGATGCCCGTAACCCCGCTTCCGATAACGAGCGTGAGAAGAACGATCAGCAGAAGGTCGGGAACGGCGTAGAACACGTCAACCGTGCGCATTATGACCTCGTCCGTTTTCCCCCCGGCGTATCCCGAGACCGCTCCCAGCACCGTTCCGATTACAAGCGCCATCGCGGCGGTTCCCACGGCGACCGCGATCGATATCCTCGAGCCGTGAATGACCCTGCTCAGCAGGTCGCGTCCCTCCTGGTCCGTTCCCATCAGGTGCACCGAGTCGGGGGAGCGAAGGGCGTTCGGGAAATCCGTCCGGTCGTATTCGTAGGGCGAGAGGGCGGGCGCGAAAATCGCGACCAGGATTATGAGCAGTATTATTGTTCCCGTGATTATTACCTGGGTTTTTACGTACATTGCCGTCTTGGGCCCGGGAAGTTCAGGCGTCCTTTGCGTGCGAGGCCCGGACTACCGTCTTTATTCCGCCGCGGACGTTGAAGTCGCCAGTCACCTCGACCGACCTCGGGTCGCACACCGAGACGAAGTCGTTCAGGATCCTGTTCGTCACGTGCTCGTGGAACTCGCCCGTGTTCCTGTAGGAGAACATGTAGAGCTTTAGGGACTTCAGTTCCACGCAGAGGCGGTCGGGGACGTATTTTATCGTGATGGTCGCAAAGTCCGGCTGCCCGGTTTTCGGGCAGACGCAGGTGAACTCGGGACACGATATCTCGATTTCGTAATCGCGCTCCGGGTTTTTGTTCTCGAAAGTCTCGAGGATTTCCGGGTTCGGTCCGTCCATGGGGCAGAAAACGCCGCGCGGCCTTTGCGGGCGCCACCTCCGTATCCGCTTAATTTATCAGATGTTAGCCGGTAATCAACCCGGGCGGCGGCGGTTTTCCCGGGTTTGACACCGCGGGATTTAGAGTAAATAATCTTTTTTTCGCATTCTGGGGCATCGTATAACGGCAGTACAGCGGACTCTGGATCCGCTAGTCTAGGTTCGAATCCTAGTGCCCCAGCCAACCGTTTTTGATAATTTTCCCCCTATCAAATTTTACTTACAGCTTTTGTTCTGCCGTCCACTGTTTCGTCTGCGGAGTGAAAGTTGTGATCTGATGAACAAACTTGAGCATATTTAATTATGAGTATGGAAAAATTTTTCAGTTTTTTTGTTTTCCACTTGACAGTGAGTGTTTGTTTGTTAATATAAAACAAACAGTAACTATTGCAAAGGAGGTCTAAATGTCTAAATACGAATCTTTAACGACATACTTGAGTGGAAAGAGACTGACATCTATCCCCATGACATTCAAAAAAATTGAAGTAGTAGTCGGAGTTAAACTCCCGCCGTCAGCATACAATCACCGGGCATGGTGGTCCAACAACCCCATAAACAACGTCATGACTCATGCTTGGCTCAAAGCAGGCTACAAGACTGCGAGTGTTGATATGGAAGGTCATAAACTGGTGTTCAAAAAGTCTGGACAAATCGGGCCGTTGCCCAAGACTAGGGAGAGAAAGCTAGCTCATGATGAGGACTTTGATAAGGCCGACACTGGTTTTTTCTTGCGTATCTCCGGCAGTCTAAAGGGCACGGTCACAATTTCACCGGGAGTGGACCTGACCTCGCCTGTCGGCGAGCAATGGGACGCCGCGGAGTGATTGTCTATGTCTGACTTTCTACTTGATACATGTGCGGTCATCTGGATCGCAAACGATGATGGTTTACAGGAACCTGCTTCGAGCGAATTACCCAAAGCTTGTGATCGCGGTAGCCGACTTTTCGTTTCGCCCATGACCGCATGGGAAATTGCTATGCTTGTAGCAAAAGGAAGCATGGCCCTTACAATCAGTCCTGATGCTTGGTTCGAGCGGTTCTGCAGGCAGCCGGGAGTGGTGCTGGCGGAGATGTCGCCATCAGTACTGGTGGCATCTACTATCCTTCCCGGTATGCCACCGGCAGATCCGGTAGACCGCATACTCGTTGCTACGGCGCGGGAGTTCGGATACACGTTGGTGACGCGCGACAGGCATCTGTTGGAATATGGCACCAAGGGTCACATCAAGGTGATCAGGTGTTAAAGCTGGTTTGCACGAAAAAGCTACATCGGTTGAACAGCTTCACTCCATTATCTCGAATCGGAATATGTCCGGCCTTGAGAAGTGCCCGACGGAGTCTATGACGGTCTTTGCCCTTATTATCTGGTCAAGCTCGATCTCGGCGTAGAGGATTTCCTCCTTTCCGTACACGGGACCGGCTATGTACTGCCCCCTCGGGTTTATTATGCCGCTTCCCCCGGGGTAATCCCAGATCGTCTGCTCTTTTAAGGGAAAGGAGTCGGGAATCATGCTCTCTTCTATGAAGCCCGCCGAGATTATGACGAACACCTGTCCTTCAAACGCGTACTGGCGGCTCGCGAAATCCATCGTGTCCTTAACGAATGAGTGTCCTCCCCAGAGCCCCACGTGCACCTGCTCCCCCTTGGTGAACATCGCGTACTTCTCAAGGGTCATGTGGTGCTCGTAGCAGAAAAGCCCCCCTATTTTCCCGACGGCGGTGTCGAACACCCTCACGTCCTCGGCGGTTCCGTTGGCCCAGACGCATTTCTCGCTGTCAATCGACATTAGCTTCCTGTGCCTTCCGAGAAGAGTACCGTCCTTGCCGAAGTAAAGGATGGTGTTGTAGAGCGTTCCTCCCTCTTTTTCGTTAACCCCTATAACGACGCACGTCTTCGCCCGCTTCGCCGCGTCGCCGATTCTTTTCGTGTCTTCCCCCGGAACCTCGACCGAGTTTCTGTGGAGCTCCACGTGGGCATCCATGGTGAGCTTCTTCTCGGCTCCGAACCCGAGGTCCTTCGGCCAGTAGGGATAGGTGGGTATGAAAGCCTCCGGAAAAACCACGAGCTCGGCCCCGTTTCCCGCGGCCTCCTTTATGAGCCTGAGGACCTTATCGACCGTGCCCTTTTTGTCGAGAAAAACGGGAGCGGCCTGCACCGCGGCCGCCGTAAAGGATTTTCCGTTGCTCATAATGGGTTATTATATACGATTCTACCGAAAGAATAGTTTTTGATTTCCCTGTGACCGGATTTCAACGCTTTAAATTTCTTCGGCATCCGCATATACTCGTCGTGCTATAAAAACCCCTCTGGTAATTATGCCGGGATATCTCTTCTCAAGAACATTCTGGGCAGCTTTATAATGTGCGCCTTCAGTGAGAAGGTCATCAAATAAAATAACCTTTTTCGGCTCAGGATTTGCGATATTTTTGTCAATGTAGTAGTTGTCAACCAGATCTTCCCAGGGTGGACGAGGAGTGATTTGGTGAAATGGCGGGGTGCTTTCGTGTTGCAGGATCAATTCACGGATATCGAGGTTAAGCCCTTGACCAAAAATCTTAAGCACTTGAACCATACGGTCGTCGTAGAGAGGATCTTCTTTTGATTTTGAGGGTGGAATCGGAACTAAGGTGTATTTTTCAAACCATTCCGCTTTTAACGATTCCCGAAATTCTTCCGCTATTTTGTTTATGGCTATTCCCTTGTGCTTCCATTGAGATGTACCTTTCTTATCTAGGCTTTTCTTGAAATTCTGAATTAGACTGTTAGTTTCGCTGTAATCGTAGCGTTTGTTTGCGGTATATTCCCGAAAAAAGAAGCAACGATCATTCTCTGTAAGATATAAATGATCGCTTCGCAGGAGATCATCAACCTCACAGAGCCTAAGAGCCAAGATGTCTCCCTATATCTTCGTAATCAGTGACCCTTATAGCACCTTTTTCAAGAAAAGTTCCTGGCCAAGTGAGAGTGGAATTGCAAAAACAATTATCAAGGATAAACAGTTTTCTTCCCTGTTTAAGAGCCGCGGCAGCTTGAACCAGAGTCCCAGATGTTTCCCCAGCCTCAACAATAATAGTTGCCTCAGAAAGTGCAGACATCGTTATGTTGCGCTCCGGAAAGAATAGACGATTCCCGCGCGGTCCCTGCCGCAAGTAACGGCATACGGGAATTTGGCTTACGAGCAAATGTTCCTTTGCTATTTTTTTCTGAAGTTCAACATTTTCCTTCGGATAGAATTCCGAAATCGGGGTGCCAATTACTCCTATGGTCCGCCCCCCAGACTCAATCGCTGTAGTGTGCGCGACGGTGTCGATTCCGGAAGCTAAGCCTGAAACTACAGTGAAGTCGCTTTCCACCAAGCTTCTGACAAGGCGGCGCGTACGAGCAACTCCCTTTTCGGATGGATTGCGCGTACCCACGACCGCAACTGATCTTGTGAAAACCAGCCCCCACGACCCCTGAAAATAAAGCAGCTCAACCGGATAAGCGGCGTCATAGAGACCTTGGGGGTATTCACCCGTACCACGAACACAAACGCCGAACTTATCAATCCCAGACTCGTTGAACGAACTGCGAACACGACCGGCAAACTCATAGGCAATGGCTTCATCTACGAAATCAGAAAGAGATGATTCCCAGCGGCCTTGGCGCATTTCGGAAATTTTTTTGAAGGACATGCCCTTTTGATCCCATAATGCTTCATAGGCCCCTAGTTCCTTTAATGGAGATACAGTTTTCTGGTCTAAGTCATCAGGTTCGAAAGGGAGACTTTCTAACATGTAACACCTCATTCATATCCAGACTGTTGTTTCCCGTCTTAATCGTTTTGGCTATTGCATAAGTACAAAAACTAGTATTGTATTCTCATTTATAGTTTTGGTACGTTGACATATAAAAATATACCTAACACGACAACTCATTCGTACTTAATAAACTGCTCTGCCCTTAATTTTTCTTGGATATTTTCAGGAACCTAATTAATTGGACGGCACTATCTATATGGAAGAAACGTATTTGGGCGAAAAATAGGACTTCCTCTGGCACTTGAAACTGATTCTTATTATATAATATAAGGTTGAGAGGAAACTCTAAAACATAACAAGGGGGTAAAAATGGGAAGACTTACTGGAAAGACGGCGCTCATAACGGGCGGCGGAGAGGGAATAGGAAAGGCGACGGCGCTTCTGTTCTCAGCGGAAGGCGCCAACGTGGGCATAATGTCCAGGACCGCCGAGAGGCTTTCGGAGGTGGTAGCCGAGAACCCGGGACCCGGGGAGATAAGGGCTTATCCCGGGGACGTTTCGGTGGAAGAGGACGTAAAGAGCGTGGTAGAGGCCTTCTACGGGGATTTCGGAAGCGTCGACATACTGTTTAACAACGCCGGGATTCTTGAGGGCGGCACGGTGGTAACGACCTCCAACGAGGTCTGGGACCGGACGATCGACATAAACGTGAAAGGGGTTTTTCTCGTAAGCAAGTACGTGGTTCCGCTCATGGCGAAGCACGGCGGGGGCTCCATAATCAACAACTCAAGCGTGCTCGGCATCGTGGGGATGGAGGGCTGCGTGGCGTATAATGCCTCGAAGGGAGCCGTGAGGCAGATAACGAGAAGCATGGCCCTTGATCACGCGAAGGAGAACATAAGGACTAACTCCGTCTGTCCGGGCTACATAAAGACCAAGATGGACCCCGAGTTCATGGGGAACCCCCCGGACGCGGAGGAGCAGCTCGACGCGATAGCGGCCGACATGATTCCCCTTGTGAGAAGGGCCGAGGCGGAGGAAGTGGCCCATTCGGTGCTCTACCTGGCTTCTGACGAGGCCCGGTACGTTACGGGTTCCGATCTCGTTATAGACGGGGGCTGGACCACGCTTTAGGCGCGGCGGGGGAGTGACTTTTAGAAAACAAACCAGAGACAGAGGAGGGATTTACAATGGAAGTTTTTGAAGCTATGGGCACCAGGAGAAGTTTCCGGTTCTACAAGCCCTGGAAGGAAGTCGAGGACTGGAAGATACAGAAGATGCTCCAGGCGGCGAGGTACTGCTCCTGCCAGGGCAACTGCAATTCGACCGAGGCGATAGTTATAGACAAGAGGACCTATCCCCCGGAGAAGTTCGAGAAGATAGTCGAGTGCGGGTCCGCGTTTAACGAGATTCACCTGCGCCAGGCCCCGATTATCGTGGCGTGGCTGATAAACATGGACGCCTGGTACAAGGAGCTCATACAGACCTTCCAGGTGCTGTTTCCCGCGAGGGCCATAACCGCGGCCCACGGCTGGACCTACAAGATACTGACCGAGAGCACCTATCCGAGGCTCATGAGCTTTCCAAAGGACAGGGCGGAGGATCTCCTGAGGGTCGAGGCGGGCCAGGCGATAGCGAACGCCATGCTCGCGGCCACCGACATGGGGCTCGGGTGCTGCCTTATCGCCACGGGGAGAAAGCCGGCAGAGTTCCCGAAGGTTCTCGGAACTCCCGAGAACATAGTCCCCATCTGGCTCATGACGGTGGGATACGCGGCCGAGGATCCCGGGCAGAGGCCGAGGAAGAGGTTTGACAGGCTCTATCACTCAAACGAGTACGGAACGCCGCTTGAGGAGGACCAGGACGTCAGAAAGGAGCTTGAGGAGCAGAAGCTCATACAGCCCATGGACCCGCTTCCGGGAAGGGAGGAGGAGCTTCGCCACATATGCAGGATGTTCGGTTTCACGGAAGACATGTGCGACATGCCGAAGGAGAAGGTCCTTGAGATGTACGAGGAGGACTCTCCCTATTACGGAGAACTTCCCCCGGGTCTTGAGGAAAGGGGAGTCTGATCTCTTATATATAATAAGGAAAAGGGCGCGGCTGCCTTCGGGGTCTCTCCCGAGGGGGCCGCGCTTTTTTACGCTACTGCTTTTTGTACTCGCACTTGCAGAGGTTCTGCCTTATGTGCGCCACCACGTTGTCTATGTCCTCGGGACTTAAGACCCCGCCCCGATGACGGATTTGAGGGGACGAGCGGCGGGCTTCGCCACAGACATGTCCTTGGGGCGAAAGGCGATGAGTAACGGTGGCTACGCTTCGGGCATATAGCGTTTCGCCGTTTACCGGGGTTTACGCCTTTGGTTTTCCGCTGTGCTGAAAAACTGACTGTGCGTCTGCCGGGTTTCTGGGTCTGGATGGTTGAAACGCTCTGGCTTGAATTTCGTGGAAGTGCGGGGATAGCATCTTCTGTGGTCTCCACTGTGGCAATAAATCTTTTGCCAAAAAACTTATTGCCAAAAAATCTTTTGTCATGTGTTCTGTTTTCCATCCTGATCTGAACGGGAGACAAGCGAATGCGGAAAAAATTAACTTTTTCCCTGAAGTCCGAATTGTTCTGGAAGCGAGCACTCTGGTGCTTTCTTGAATCTACAGGTTCAGGAGAGCCATGGAAAATCCTTTGTAGATACTACTCCTTTACCTTCTTAAGGGTTCTTTGTTGAAAACAGCCGTACCGTAAAACGTTCGTTTTCTTCAATCAGTTCGGGGTCAGAGCCGTTGTGCTCCTTCATTCCTTTTATGATTTTTCTGGGTACGCCCATTCCCATGTGTTCCAGATATCTGTAGTCGCGCATAAAATCCTTGAGCAGATTGTTCCGGGCTGCCCGGGTACCGAGGCGCATGCGTTCCGGTGTTATGCCGTTTGGAAGCTTTCCGGGCGAGATTACTTCCAGCCGGTCTTCGTAAATCGCAAGCTCAATATCAGTACCTGAAAGAAGATAGTCTCTGTGAATCAGGGCATTTACTATGGTCTCCCTGATTACTTCCTCCGGGTACGTCGGAGTATCCACACGACGCGCTCCGTCTTCGAGATAGGAATGCACGGGTGTGTTTCGGCGGACAAAACTCACCGCCTGCTCCACCAGGCCCGCCTCAAGAAGGGTTCCGCTGGGGTCCATAAGCGGCGTCATTGCCCCCCGTAGCTGTTTTCGTTCTTTTGCCTCGTATTCCTTTTCCGTCCCCTGATATGCGACGGCGTCAATTCCGGCTTGGGGCAGATACCGGTTCGGCGTGATTCCGAACAGCAGAATGCCGGCGAGAGTTATTCCCTCTTCCGTTAAAATTTCGGTATTTATCAGCAGATTCAGCCATCCTGCGTCGTCACCGTCACCGGGAACCTCCTGCTGGCGAACACGTCCGAAGTAATCCTTAAGGCGGCGACGGTCAAGGTCATTGATTGTCGTTCCGGAAACAGGCTGCGTTTCAGCGCGAATCATGCCCCGCTGCTGGAATAACCGCCCAAGTTCCTCCTGAGTTGATTCCCGGCTTTGCGTTCCTACCCTTATATAGTAAGTGTGTCCGTTATTATGCCATTGGCTGTGTACGTGGCTGCTGCGCGGAACACGTACAATTGCGACATCCTTGCCGGGTTCCACTTCTTTTATTATTTCAAAAAACGGTATTATGCCCGGTCTGATCTTGTCCCTGAACGCATTCATTACCCATTGTTCAAGACGGTCCCGGGTAAGGCCCGATACGGTTCCGTCATCATCAACGCCAAGAAGCACCATTCCGCCGTCGAGATTGGAAAAGGCGACAAGTTCTTTTGCCAGGTTGTAGTTTCGCAAGGTGTCGCGTTTGAACTCAACGCCCGAATTCTCACCGTTGGCTATAATTTCCAGAAGTTCTGTTCTTGTCATCGTGGCTGGGAATCCGTATTTGGAACTAGGGACGGAGCATCGCAACTCTCGTCCTTATATTTATGGAAGAACCTAGCGTCGAGTTCCATGTCAGAATCAAATCTCAGAACTTCAGACCGCAAGCACATAATCTTTGCTCTTCCGATTCCGGTATTCACATTCAATGCTCCGCAAACGACATCTCGGAAAAATATATCCGTTTCAAAAAGCTGTGATAAGCCCCGCTATACGCTACTGCTTTTTGTACTCGCACTTGCAGAGGTTCTGCCTTATGTGCGCCACCACGTTGTCTATGTCCTCGGGGCTTATTATCCCGGCCCAGGCGGTCATCATCGGGGATTTGCCGACTGCCGCTCCGCCGTTTGTTATCACGTTAACCAGGTACTCGTCCGTGTAGGTCTCGAGGATCGCGGCGCTCGAGAGGTCCCTCGGCTTGGGGTCAAGGGCGGCGGCTGCGACCCCGTCGCCAAGCCCCGTGGGGCCGTGGCAGGTCGCGCAGAAGGTGGTGTAGATTTCCTGTCCCTTAGCGCTGTCGGCCGCCTGTGAAGGCCCGGCCGCGAGAAAGAGCGCGCAGGAAAAAACAAGCGTTGCGAGCAAGATTCCGTTTTTCATTTTCTTTGGCCTCTCTGCGGGAAAAAGTTTGATTCGGGGAAAAGCTTCCCTCGTCTTTGAGTATATCTTTTTTGCCTTTATAATCAACTGTGGAGGCGGCTTTGCGTGAGCGCCTCGGGCGAGGAGATAAAGGCGAAATGGTAGAGATAAAGTACTGCACGCGCTGCGGATGGCTTCCGCGGTCCGCCTGGATGGCGCAGGAGCTGCTCGGCACTTTCGGGGAGGCGCTCGGCGGGGTGTCGCTCGTTCCCTCAAGCGGCGGGATCTTCGAGGTGCGCGCGGACGGGGAGCTTGTGTGGTCGCGGAAGGAGACGGGAAGGTTTCCCGAGATAAAGGAGCTTAAGCGTGCGGTTCGGGACGCAGTGTGTCCCGGCATGGACCTCGGTCACACGGATTCGCTTTAGGGGCCGGGCGCAAGGCCTGCGAAATTGTTTTTGACAACTGCGCCGGGCGCGTGTAGAAATCTGCTTTTGCGGCAGGGCAAAGAGCAAGGTTTGGGAATGTCTGACAACAACTACATACACATATTCGATACGACGCTTCGAGACGGGGAGCAGGCCCCGGGCTGCAGCATGACCTCGGAGGAAAAGCTCAGGGTCGCCTATCAGCTCGAGCGCCTGGGAGTGGACATAATAGAGGCCGGGTTTCCCATATCCTCAGAGGAGGACTTCCGCTCCGTAAAGAAAATAGCGCAGAGGATAAAGGGCTGCCAGGTAGCGGGGCTCTGCAGGGCCAACCTTAAGGACATAGACCGCGGCTGGGAGGCCGTGCAGCATTCAGAGAGCCCTAGGATCCACACCTTCATCGCCACCTCTGAGATACACCTTAAGCACAAGTTGAGAAAAACGAGGGACCAGGTGCTCGAGATGATAAGCGGCGCCGTTAAGCACGCGAGAAACTACACGGACAACGTCGAGTTCTCCTGCGAGGACGCGACGCGAACCGATATCGACTATCTCTGCACCGCCGTCGACGTGGCCGTCCGCTCGGGGGCAACCACCATCAACATCCCCGACACGGTCGGGTACACGATCCCGGAGGAGTTCGCCTACATAATCCATACGCTCGTAAAAAACGTCCCGAACCTTGACGACGTGATCCTTAGCGTCCACTGCCATAACGACCTCGGTCTCGCCGTTGCTAACTCCCACGCGGCCATAAGCGAGGGAGCAAGGCAGGTCGAGTGCACGGTTAACGGCCTCGGGGAGAGGGCCGGCAACGCATCGCTTGAGGAAATAGTTATGGGCCTGAGCGTCAGAAGCGACAAGAAGCCCTACACTTTCGGGATAAACACGACGCAGATATATCCGACGAGCAGGCTCGTTTCCCAGGTGACGGGGGTTAACGTTCAGCCGAACAAGGCGATTGTCGGGGCGAACGCGTTCGCGCACGAGGCGGGCATCCACCAGGACGGGGTGCTTAAGGAGAGCATAACCTATGAGATAATGACCCCGCAGGAAGTGGGGATTCCCTCTAACCAGATAGTGCTAGGCAAGCACTCGGGGCGCCACGCGTTCCGCGACCGCCTCGAGGAGTACGGATACGTTCTTGAGCCTGAGGCTTTCGAGAACGCGTTTACGAAGTTCAAGGCGCTTGCGGACAAGAAAAAGTATGTTTTCGACGAGGACATAGAGGCCCTCATAAACCAGGAGTTCCTGCGGTCCTCCGATTATTACGAGTTTTTGGCCGCGAGTTACTCTGGCGGAACGGCCACGTCGCCAGAGGCGAGCGTCACGATCATGGAGGGAGGGGAGGAGATCTCGGTCCGCGAGACGGGCTCGGGGCCGGTTGACGCGATTTTCAAGGCGGTTAAGAAAGCAACGGGGCTTGACCCCAGGCTTGAGAATTTTTCTGTGTCGTCGATAACGGGCGGAACCGACGCCCAGGGAGAGGTAACGGTCAGGATATCTGACGAGGGAGTTATATCGCAGGGACAGGGGGTGGATACGGATATTTCCGTAGCGAGCGCGAAGGCCTTTGTCAGCGCGCTTAACAGGCTTCGCTGGAGAAAGGAGCATCCGCGTCGGGGCTCTGAACTGAAAGGGATTTAGCATGGTTCGGGTTTCGGATTGCCGAAGCGCGCACGGCCAGATGTCCATGAAACGACTTTTTGGGAATACGGACTCGGTTTTATATCGGGTGTTATTTATTCTTTACCGCGGCATGACGCTGTAGCGTTTGATTTATCGGCAAGTTTGAGGATTTTTAAAAAGGGATTGAAATTTAGATTTATTAGTGTTATCGTTGAAGCAAGTGGGGTTTTTGTTTTCACTTGCCGTTTCTTTCCGAAACGATAATTATTTAAAGAGAATTGAAAAAAAATATGTTGACACTTCAGTGTGTTTTCGTGTAAAGTTAGTTAACGATGATGGATGATGTTCAGACTGTATATAAATATTTGGAAACAATTCATAAGGAGGATTTTTCATTATGAAGTTACGTAACTTGATTTTTGCATTGTTCTTAGCGATAGGGGCAATTGGTTTTACTGCCTGCACGGGTGATGACGGAGACACTGGACCGGCTGGGCCGGCTGGGCCAGCTGGTCCGCCAGGTGAACCAGGTGAACCCGGTGATTCGGGAGATGTGACTGGCACTTACGACTTTTTGAAGACGTGGGGAGATGCCGATGGAGAAGTTGCTTGTAACGACTTTCCCATTGAGGGCACGGCAGTCTTTCCAGGAGGCGATCTAGAGCTGACGGCTATAGGCACGGCTGCGTCAGGAGCGACTGGGAATTTTCTTAATACAGCCGCTATAAACGCTGATGTGTCTCAAGCCTGCAACACCTCTCTTTTCGGTACTGCTCAGTATATGAACAAAGCGGGCGCGGCAACGACAGGTGCTGCAAATGCAATAATTTTTGAAAAGACCCATAGAGCGGAGCCTACCCCGGTAATGACGCAAGTGGCGTCAACCGAGTTTGAAAGAGCCCATGTTCTAACGACTACGCACAGATTCGCAACTGGACCTTTCCATGCGAATATGCCCAACAGCGGATCTGATGAGGGTCTTGAAAGAGCAATACTAGATACTGCCTGTAGTGTTGGAACGAGTCCTCCGGCATTGTCAGGAACATGGAGGTCAGTGGAAATAACGGAGGCTAAAGCGTACTATGAGGATGGAGTACTAGCGACAGGTGATGGTGCTACTGCCACTAGCGTAACGAGGAAAGTCTGCCTGAGCCTTGATTCGACACCTGGAGCGGTCAAATGTTTAGTTGATAAACCTGATGTCGGTGGTAATACAATGGTGTCCATTGGCATTTATGCTCCTGATGGGACGTTGCATCCTATTATGACACCGACAACGCGGGGTGTCGTTGCTGGTTCCGAAGACGCAACTTTCTCCACCACTAATGATGTTACTGGTGCGAATCTGTGTCGTCTCTTTGAAGGTGGAAACGCCTCCTAAAAACCAACGGCTAAGGATATTAAGATATAAAAAGGGTGCGGTCTTTGGACCGCACCCTTTTTTTTGTGTGCCGAGCATGAACAACAGCTTGGGGGTGCGAGTCCCCTATACAACCTGATGGCGGTGAAGTATTAGCGAAGCGCAAGGGCTGTGTCGCGAGGCATGGTCTGAAGGAAGCGTGAAGCAAAGCCGCGACCCGATGGACAAGAACTGAATACGAGGCCTGTGCGGCCGGACGAGCGAGCTAATGATCGCGAAGTCCACAGTCATCAAGGGCCGTGGAGGTAAATTCGGCGGGTGTGCGGTGAAGGCTGTTGGTCTTACCTCGGGAGGTCTGCGACGTGTCCCAAGAGAGGACTGAGCGGTTCGCAAGGGCCGTGATCGCGGCGCAGAAGTCAGCAGAGGGCATAGTAGCCACGGAAGTGGCGAAGGCCCGAACGATGGAAGGGGCAATAGGGCGGCGAGCTCATGTGGGCAAAGCGGCAGAATAACCAGTTGGAACTGGCCTTTGGCAAGAGGAGTGAGGGTGAAGCCCGAAGCGAAGCTTGCAAAGGGACCGAAGTCTGTGTGGCGCGAGCCGAAACCGAAAGCCCGGCGACTGGGCCGACAATGGAAGAAGTGTTGGAGCCCGGCAATCTGAACAAGGCGCTTGGGAGAGTCCGGCGCAACAAGGGAGCGCCCGGTCCAGACGGCATGACCGTTGAAGAGCTGGGCGACTATCTGAGAGAGCAGTGGCCCGGGATAAGGGCACAGCTTCTCGAAGGCAGCTACAGTCCCCAACCGGTAAGACGTGTGGAGATACCCAAAGCGGGAGGAGGCGTGAGGCCGCTTGGGGTGCCCACGGTGCTTGACCGATTCATCCAGTAGGCGGTGGGGCAGGTGCTGGGGAAGCGATGGGACGGCAGTTTCTCGGAGAGCAGTTACGGGTTCCGACCTAGACGCTCAGCTCATCAGGCGGTAAGACGCGCGCAGGAGCATATCCGCGCGGGCTATCGTATAGTGGTTGATCTAGACCTTGAGAAGTTCTTTGACAGGGTGAACCACGACATACTGATGGGGTTTATATCCAAAAGAGTAGAGGACAGGCGGATACTCAAGCTTGTACGGGGATATTTAAACTCCAGAGTGCTTGAGGGAGGACTGGTAAGTCCGACGGTGATGGGGATGCCCCAAGGTGGCCCGCTGTCGCCGTTGCTCTCAAACCTTATGCTTGACGTCTTTGACAAGGAACTTGAGGGGAGAGGTCACCGGTTCGTGCGTTATACCGATGATTGTAACATCTATGTACGGTCACGGCGTGCGGGGAAGCGGGTGATGGAAGGGGTAGCGGGGTTTCTTGCAAAGAGGCTCAAGCTTGTTGTGAATACATCTAAAAGCGCGGTAGACCGTCCCATAAGACGGTCGTTTCTGGGATTCAGCTTTACGTCCGGAGCCGAGCCGAAGCGGCGTATTGGGCCAAAAGCGTTGGGTAAATTCAAGCAAAGGGTGCGTGAGCTTACGCGATGCGTAAAGGGCGTAAGTCTCGGTAGACTCATTGAGGAATTGTCTCGCTATATTACCGGATGGAGAGGATATTTTGGCCGTTGTGAAACTCCTGCAGTGTTGTGGCGGATAGACAAGTGGATAAGGCGGCGGGTACGTGCTATAGTGTGGCGTCAGTGGAAGAGGGGTCGCACACGATTCAAGGCGTTGCGCCGTCTTGGGGTTGGCAAAGACTTGGCGGCGCAGACCGCGGGCAGTCCCCACGGGCCGTGGAGGATCAGCGCGAGTCCCGCGTTATCCATAGCCTTGCCGAATGCGTCTCTGGCCAAACTAGGACTTGTTTCCTGCAGCCGGAATCAGCAGCTTAAATCCATCGAACCGCCACGTACGGACCCGTACGCGTGGTGGTGTGGGAGGGGAGAAATCGCGAGGTTTCCCCCTATCCCGATTGCCTGGGGTGAGTAGGGGCCCTCACTAAGCAACAACTGCGGTTACGTCAAGTTTCATTCTCTGGAGAAGGCGAAAGAGCTAATTTCTTCTTAATTTCCTTTATAACCTTCTCTACTTCCTCACTAAAAACGAAAGCAGAAAGCAGCAGCTTTTTTGTCAGAGAAGCTTGAGAACTAAAAGCCTTTATACCACAAGACACTTTTTTACTTGGGAACAAGCGGGACAGATATAGAAGGACTTGCCCAAGAAAGCTAAGAAGTTTGTAATACTTACTGTGTCAAGCCTGAAGTGCCAATGCTTTGTTAATAGCATGCTCTCTACCCGGTTTTGTAGCGGAGCCTTTGTTCAGATTTGTGTTCTTTATACCAGCAGGAGATTTTTGTAGACTAGGTATTCTACGACAAGTGGAAGCGGGAGAAACCCACACAGACCGAGGCGATAGCGCAGCTTGGGGTAACGGAACGGACATTTAGGTGGTTTTCGATCAAATGGCTCGTAGTGGTTCTATTAGCTCAATCTTTAGTTGTCTAAAAGTGAAAGAAGGGTAATGGTATAATATTATCCTTCATGAGTTCACAGACCCCTCTTATGAGTCAGTACCTAAGCGTAAAAAAAGAGTATCCGGATACCATACTTCTTTTCAGGCTCGGGGATTTCTACGAGATGTTCTATGACGACGCGAAAACCGCGTCGGAAATACTCGGAATAGCCCTTACCTCGAGGGACCGTTCGAAGAAAAACCCAGTGCCTCTCTGCGGAGTTCCCTTCCACAGCGCGGAGACCCACATATCAAAGCTTCTCGGAAGCGGAAAGAAGGTGGCTATCTGCGAACAGATAGGCGACCCGAAGAAAACAAGAGGGCTTGTAGATAGAAAGGTCGTTAGGGTTCTTACCCCAGGGGCCGTTCTTGACTCGGAGAACCTCGAATCGAAAAGCAACAATTTCCTCGCATGCGTCACAGAAGGACAAGATGGTTTCGGGCTTTCCTTCTGCGACATCTCAACAGGGGAATTCAGGACATCCTTTTTCCGCTCGCCTGAGGATCTTCTCTCGGAACTTGCGCACCTTGACCCGAAGGAGATTCTCATCCCGGACTCCGCCGCGGAGCCTCCCTGGCTTAAATTCCTGCTCGACGCAAATCCCCGTACCATCGTAACGAAGGCTGACTCCTGGAAGTGGGAGCTTGGGAGGTGCAGGGAAATTCTTACTGACGGTTTCGGGGTGCTTACCCTGGAAGCACTTGAGATCGAGAAGAAGCCCGGATGCGTCCGTGCCTGCGGAGCGCTTTACGATTACCTTCGGGAAACGCAGAAGGACTTCATGCCGGAGGTAGAGTTCCCTAGGTACTACGACACGGTCGACTACATGAAAATAGACGAGTGGACCGCAAGGAACCTTGAGCTTCGAAGCTCAACCGAAGGATCCCTTAAACACTCGCTGCTCGGCGTAATGGACGAGACCCGCTCTCCAATGGGCGCGAGGCTCCTTCGCCGCTGGATGAGCTACCCCCTGCTTGACGCAGAAAAGATAAAAAAAAGGCAGGAGGCCGTGGGGGAGCTGCTTGAGAGCCTCTCCGCAAGAGAAGATCTCATGGAGGCGCTCGGGAAGGTCGGGGACCTTGAGAGGCTGATCCACAGGATCGAGACCCCTTCCGCAAGACCCAGAGACCTTGCCTCGCTTCGGGATTCCTCGTTTTACGTGGAAAGACTCCGCGACGCCATGTCGGATCTTGGCTCAGGGGCCCTTGCGTTGCTTCGCGAGGGAATGGATGATTTCCGCGACCTGCGCGGTTACCTGGAGGGTGCCCTTGTCGACGCGCCGCCCGTTTTCGCGCGGGAGGGAGGGGTTATAAGGGAAGGATTCTCCCCCGAGCTTGACCGCCTCCGCAAGATCCAGAGCGACGGGCGGAAATGGATATCCGCACTTGAGGGGCGTGAGAGGGAGAGAACGGGGATAGCCAACCTAAAGATCGGATACAACAGGGTGTTCGGCTACTACATCGAGGTTACAAACTCCAGGCTTTCTCTCGTGCCCGAGGATTACTCAAGAAGGCAGACCCTTGCGGGAAGCGAACGCTTCATCTCCCCCGAGCTTAAGGAATACGAAGAGCAGATACTCACCGCCGCTGAGCGTATAACCGAGCTTGAGGCCTCGCTTTTCGAGCAGGTGCGAAAACAGGCGGCCGCCGAGTCCCAGCGCGTAAAAGCCACGGCGGCCGTGGTCGCGGAGACGGATGTTTTCTGCTCCATGGGAGAGACCGCGTCGCGCTACGGTTACTGCAGGCCTGAATTTGTCCCGCGCCCCGCGATCGAACTCAGAGACTCCCGCCATCCCGTGGTCGAGAGGATGGGCCTTGAGAGGGGGTTTGTCCCGAACGACGTCACGCTCGATTCGGAGAATAAGCGCTTCATGATCATCACGGGGCCCAACATGTCCGGCAAGTCGACCCTCATAAGGCAGGTGGCGCTCATATCGCTTATGGCCCAGATGGGAAGTTTCGTTCCGGCCCGGGCGGCAAGGCTCGGGATAGTCGACCGTATTTTTTCGAGGGTGGGGGCGTCAGACAATCTCACCGCCGGCCGCTCAACCTTCATGGTCGAGATGGTTGAGACCGCGCACATACTGCGAAACGCCACCCCGAGGAGCCTCGTCATACTTGATGAGATCGGGCGGGGCACGAGCACCTTTGACGGGATGAGCATAGCGTGGGCGGTCTCGGAGTATCTCTACGACCTAGAGCCCCTCACGTTTTTCGCCACCCACTACCACGAGCTCTCGAACCTGGCGGACGTAAAGCCCGGGATCTGTAACTCGAACGTGTCGGTAAAGGAGGAGGGAGGGGAGATACTGTTTCTCCGCAAGCTCGTCCCGGGAGCGACGAGCCACAGTTACGGCATACAGGTGGCCCGGCTTGCCGGGGTTCCGGCGAAGGTTCTTAACTCCGCGAGGAAGGTCCTTTTTTCCCTTGAGAAGTTAAAGGCCTCTTTGTCCCAGTCTATGCTTGGCGGGCAGCTTCTTCTTTTCGACGCGGAGGGGGACGGGGAATCCGAGGCCGCCTTTCAGAAGGAAGAGCTTCTCACAGAGGATCTCGCGTCCCTTGATCCCATGAACATGACTCCCATGGAGGCGCTTGAGAAACTGATCGAGCTTTCTGAGAAGGCGAAAAAATAAAACGCTCTCGATCCAGAGATATACGGGCGGCGTTCCATCATTTCGGGATGCCTTGACCTGTCAAAGCATCCTCAGTTCAATTGGGCGCCGGAAGTTATTGCCTCAAGAACTTTGCTAAACGAGTTGCGGCGCCCGAGGAGAACGGATTGATGAATTCGACGCCGCTCAGTCGCCGACCGTCCTGCATATCCTCGCTCAGAATTGCGGAACATCCTCCTTGACGCGCCGCAGCCCAAATCATTGCGTCCCAAAACGATAGCTGATGCTCGCCGACTGCGTCCATAGCATCAACAAGAGCCGTGTCGGCTGCGGTGATGACTTGAAACACCTCCAACCAGTCGAGCACGAAGGCGCTTGCATGAGATGGTTCAAGCAGCCTCTTGCGGGTTGTAACATGAAAGAACTCAGCGAGTGCCTGTACCGTTAGCACGCAGTCGCTCCGGGCCGCGCGCCCGATGAGTTCTTTTGACTGTTCATGAAGTTCGTCGGCGTCGCGGTCGACCGCATAGACCAAAATGTTGGTGTCGAGGGAGAAACGGCCTTTAACGATCATAAATATCTTCCCGTTTTACCTTGAGGCGCCCTAGGGAAGCGCCTTCGTCCAAACGTTTCATCATCCGCCTGTAGGCGGTCGCCCAGTCGGGGTCGGCCGTTTTGTCGGGGGAGTGGGGTATGAGCTTGGCGACAGGATGACCGCGCCGGGTGATCATAAAGCCTTCTCCACGCTCGACTTCCTTTACCAGCTTGGCGAACTGCTGATTAGCCGTCTTCAATGAAACGATGCGCATAAAATTCCTCCAGTGTAGTATATACTACATTTTAATCGATATCGGTTTTCCGGTCAATGCTTTGTGGCTTTGAGGTGTTTGCGCCTTGATAAGTGCGGGGGAACCCGATATGTTGGGGAAATGTTCGCCTACGGCGACTGAAGAAAAATATCAGGGCGATCTTTGACGCTCTTTACGGACTGAGTCAAAGTATTTACTGTCTAAATCAATATTCTCTTTGTAGCGGGACGGCTTGCTATGTCAACTGTAGAAGAAATAAAATCCGCCATTTCGGCCCTCTCCAAAGAGGGTTACATCCATCTGCGCGAGTGGCTTTCCGAGAAGGACTGGGAACAGTGGGATGAAGAGATCGAAATGGACTCGTCATCCGGGAAGCTCGACTTCCTGATGGAAGAAGCGGTCGCAGAGAAAAGTCAGGGGCGACTCGGCAAACTTTAGATGCACAAGCTGACGGGCCGGTTCCGGTTCTGCTTAGAAGCTCTTTCCTAGAAAAACAAGGAAGTCCCCCGCGAAAATTGCTCAACTTCGAAAAGCAATTTTCCCGACAGTGCAAACTGCCGGCAGAACTGGGACTTTTTTTGAAATACTGTCAATTTACTGGTAAAATCGCGGAGACCGTGTTATAAAAATTGCGAGGACTCTATTGGTAAAATCGCGGAGACCGTGTTATAAAAATTGCGGGGGCTTTGTTGCTGAAATCGGAGGAAACCGAAAATGGCTGAAATGCTGCCGAGATGGCAGAAGAAATCTATCGAAACCGCTATGGGGGAGCGCAGGGTACTGCTTCTGACCGGTCCCCGTCAGTGCGGCAAGACAACCCTGGTAAAACACCTTGACAAGAAAAACACCGAGTACCGGACCCTGGATGATAGGATCTCAAGAGAGCTTGCCGACGTTGATCCCGCCGAATTCATCAGCCACGGGAAAGGAATGCTCATAATTGATGAAGTTCAGAAATCCCCGGACCTCCTGCCCATCATAAAAATGGCAGTCGACGAAAACAGAAGACCGGGACAGTTCCTGCTCACCGGGTCATCCAACGTTCCCAAACTCCCGGGCGTGAGAGAATCTCTTGCCGGTCGTGTCGCAAAGATAAGACTGAGAACTCTTAGCGAAGGTGAGATAAGAAACACCGGAACCGGTTTTCTCAAGCGGGCGTTTGATCAGGATTTTAGATACGGGTGGGAGCATTACAGCCGCAGCGAATTAATCGAGGTGGCATCAAGAGGCGGCTATCCCGAAGCGATAGGGCTGGGAGAACGCGCACGGAGAAGGTGGCATCTGGATTATGTAAACGCGTTGCTTGAAAGAGACTTGAGTGAAATAGCCAGAATAAAGCGTCATGATGCCATGCGCGAACTCGTAAGAACCCTTGCCGCGTGGTCATCAAAGTTTGTTGATCTCTCCGCCATAGGCAGCGGAATGTCCATTCAGCGCCCGACGCTTGAATCCTACGTAAACATGCTTGAAACGCTGTTCCTCGTAGAACGCTTACCGCCTTGGAGCGATACGGACTATGGACGCGTCGGAAAAAGGAGGAAGATTTTCATGACTGATAGCGGACTGGTCTTCTCTCTGCTGCGCTGGAGCGTCGATCAGGTAAAGCGGGATGCCGATCGTGTCGGCAAATTGCTCGAAAGCTTCGCGTTCAACGAACTTGCGCCTCTTGTGGACGCTGGCGGCGGACAGTACGAACTCTATCATTACCGCGACCGTGAAAGGCGTGAAATCGATTTCATCGTCACCCGCGACGACGGCGCGATGCTCGGTATCGAGGTAAAAGCCGCGTCGACGGCGCAGAAAAGCGACTTCAGGCACCTGGAATGGTTCAGGGACAGAATTGCGGGAGACAACCCCTTTGTTGGAATAGTGCTGTATTCCGGAAAAACCGCGGGATCATTCGGCAAGGGGCTCTGGCTGGTTCCCTTCGGGGCGATGTGGGCCTGAAGATCGCCTGGACTTTCAGCCTGGCGGGCTGTATATTACGCGTGTCAGCTCGTCTGCCAAGCGTAGAAGGAGTAACGGGGCCGTTTCAGTCAGCCTGCAGGCGGCCCCAGCTTTTTAACTCTCCCGCAGCCGTCCCTGGCCCCTCTTTTTTCCCTCGATCCCTTGACACCCGCAAAAACGTGCTTACTTTATAGTTGGCACTTGGAAGGCGCAAGTGCCAGTCCAGCTTTAAAAAGTTAAAAAGGAGGTATTAGAGATGGAGATAAGACCGCTATATGACAAGGTCTTGATAAGGCGTCTTGATGTGTCTGAGACGACCGAAGGTGGAATCATAATCCCCGACACCGCGGCCGAGAAGCCCCAGCAGGCGGAGGTTGTCGCCGTTGGGAAGGGAAGGCCCATTGAAAACGGAGAAATTCTCCCGCTTGACGTAAAGCCAGGCGACAGGGTCATATTCGGAAAGTACGGCGGAAGCGAAATTACGCTCGGCGGCGAGGATTACCTGATTATCCCCGAACACGAGATACTCGGGGTAATAGAAGACTAACAAAGGAGGAAGTAATAAAATGGCAAAGGATCTGTTATTTGACACTGAGGCCAGAGAGAAGATTCTCGAGGGCGTTAACAAGCTCGCGGCCGCGGTAAAGGCTACGCTGGGTCCGAGGGGACGCAATGTGCTTATAGAGAAAACGTTCGGAGCTCCGGTCGTGACCAAGGACGGGGTTTCGGTGGCCAAGGAAATAGAGATTGAGGACAAGTTCGAGAACATGGGAGCCCAGATGGTAAAGGAAGTCGCTTCTAAGACAAGCGACGTCGCCGGGGACGGCACCACGACGGCCACCATACTCGCCCAGGCGATATACCGCGAGGGAATAAAGCTCGTCGCGGCGGGACACGACCCCATGAAGCTTAAGAGGGGAATAGACCAGTCGGTCGAGGTTGTTACCGGCAGCATAAGGAAGTCAAGCAAGCAGGTTAAAGGACGCACGGAGATAGCTCAGGTGGCCACGGTTTCCGCGAACGGGGACCAGAACGTCGGTAGCATCATAGCCGACGCCATGGAGAAGGTGGGGAAGGACGGGGTCATAACCGTTGAGGAGGGAAGAAGCCTCGATACCGAGCTTGACGTGGTTGAGGGAATGCAGTTTGACAGGGGATATCTGAGTCCCTACTTCGTTACCGAGCCCGAGAAGATGACGGTCGAGCTTGACGATCCGCTCATCCTGCTTTTCGATAAGAAGATAGCCAACATGAAGGACCTTCTCCCGCTTCTTGAGGAAGTGGCGAGAAGCACAAAGCCCCTTCTGATAATCGCCGAGGACGTAGAGGGAGAGGCTCTCGCTACTCTCGTGGTTAACAAGATCAGGGGAACGATCAAGGTCGCGGCCATAAAGGCTCCCGGGTTCGGGGACCGCAGGAAGGCCATGATCGAGGACATAGGGGTTTTAACGGGCGGACAGGTGATATCCGAAGAGGCCGGCATGAAGCTTGAGAACGCCAAGGTAACCGATCTCGGACAGGCGAAGAGGGTCGTGATAGACCGCGACGACACGACGATTGTCGGAGGCGCCGGCACCAGGGGCTCAATAGAGGGCCGCATAAACCAGATCAAAAGCCAGATAGGGATAGCAAGCGGCGAGTACGACCGCGAGAAGCTCCAGGAGCGTCTCGCGAAGCTTGCCGGGGGCGTGGCCGTGATCAGGGTGGGAGCCGCCACCGAAACCGAGATGAAAGAGAAAAAGGACAGGGTTGAGGACGCACTTAACGCTACCCGGGCCGCCGTCGAGGAAGGAATAGTTCCGGGCGGGGGCGTGGCCTTCATAAGGGCCATCGCCGCGGTCAATAAGTACGGCGGCGCTGACCCCGAGGAGCAGGCGGGAGTCAACATCGTTAAGAGAGCGCTTGAGGAGCCCCTTCGGGGAATAGCCTCGAACGCCGGATGGGACGGTTCCATAGTGGTCGAGAAGGTAATTAACCAGAAGGGTTCAAACGGCTTTGACGCCGCGAAACTCAAATACACGGACCTCATAAAGGCCGGTATTCTCGATCCCGCCAAGGTGACGAGGACAGCCATGCAGAACGCGGCAAGCGTCGCGGGTCTTCTGCTCACCACCGAGGCGCTGGTAGTCGAGATCCCAGAAGAGAGCGGGGGCGGTGCCGGTGCTGGAATGCCTCCTGGCGGACCGATGGGCATGGGCGGCATGATGTAGAACCTCCCAGTACACCTGGAGAAACCAAAAAGCGGGCACGGCACACGGGCGCCCTGCCCGCTTTTTTTTGGCCATTTTAAATTTTTTTTAATTTTCCCTTGACAGTTTAAGTAAATTACTTATATTTATAACCGTTGATTAAAAACATTGATCAATACTCATCCTTCATCCTCCTTTTTGTTTAGGAAGAGCGCCTCGGCCCCCCCTGAGGCGCTCTTTTTTTTTGTTTAATCGCAAAGGTGGTGTATATTTCTGCCCTAATCTCTTGCGGAGTCCCATGAAATGAAACGGCACTACTGGCTTTTAACCGCTCTGGCGCTGATCGCTCTCGTGTGGGTCGCGGTCCTGGGATTCATCGGCACGGACAAGGGAAGCTTCCACGGGGATGAGTATCGCCGCCCCGCCTTTGATTTCTCCCTGACCGATCACCGGAACCGAACGTTTTCCCTCTCCGGCCACCCGGGCAAGGTCATACTGCTTAACTTCGGCTTCACTAACTGTCCGGACGTATGCCCCACCACCCTGGGGATGCTGGGGGAGGTGCTCGATCTTGTGGAAGACGAGCGGGCCATGGCGCTTTTCATAACGGTTGACCCGGAGCGCGACACCGCGGCCAAGCTAGGGGCCTACATTCCGTTTTTCCACGATGGAATAATCGGGCTTACGGGTCCGCAGCAGGAAATAAAGCGGGTAAACGACGCCTGCGGAACCTTTTATTCAAAAGAGCAGGAGACCCAGGGGTCAGACTACATGGTAGTCCACTCGCCCGCGGTTTACCTTATAGGTCCCGGAGGCGAGGTGATGCTACGCTACCCCAAGGAAAAGCTTGACCCGAGGAAAATAGCAGGCGACGTAAAACGCCTTCTTATGTAAGCGCCCATGAACATGAAAAAAGCCCTGCTCGTTTTAGCTGTTTTGCTTTTTGCCGCTCCCCCGGCCTGGAGCGGAGGGGAAATCTCCGTCAAGGACCCGTGGGTAAGGAGAAATCCTCCCGGTGCTTCCGTGACCGCGGCCTACATGGTCATCGAGAACCGCGGCCGCGCGGCGGACGAACTTCTGGAGATAGGCTGCAGCTGCTCGGCTTCGGCCTCGCTTCACATCACGGAGACGAGAGAAGATTCCATGGCGATGAAGAAGGTTGCTTCGATCGAGGTTCCGCCGGGCGATTCGGTCGTCCTTTCGCCTGGAGGCTATCACGTGATGCTAGAGGGGCTCTCGGGCGATATGGGGGAAACGGTGACTTTGGAATTTAAGTTCCGCTCGGGCGAGCGGATATCGGTTACGGCGCCTGTTGTCCTGAATCCCCCGGCGGCAAGCCGCCGCGGCCACCACCACTAACTAGGATTTAGCCGACTGGGGCGCGCTTGGCGCCTGGCCCTTGTCCTTCGGGCCTTTCGGTTCGGGGCCTTTCATTTCGCACTTCGCCCTCATTATGCCCCCGGCCTCGGTTATCAAAGTCTCGACCAGGACCTCTCCCGTTATTTCTCCCGTGCTTTTGATCTCGAGCGCCCCGGCGTCTACCTTTCCGGTTACTTTCCCGAATATGATGACCTCACCGGCGTTTATGTCCCCGGTCACCGAGCCGTTAGGGCCTATCACGATCGAGTTGGCGACTTTTACGTCTCCCTTGAGCACGCACTCAACCTTCATCGATCCCTCGCACGAGATAATTCCCTCGAACACCGCGCCCTCGCCCAGAACCGTTTCCACGGCGCCCGAGTTGTTTTTGTTGTTTTTATTCTTCTGCTTGCTGTTGTACATACGGGTTCCCCCTTATCTTACGTATTTTATGGGGTTGATCCTTCTTCCGTACCTTATTATCTCGTAGTGAAGATGGGGTCCGGTCGAGCGGCCGGTCGACCCTACTTCCCCTACCTTCTCTCCCGCCACGACTTTCTGGCCCTTGGCGACATTTATCTTGGAGAGATGTCCGTAGAGAGTCTTGTAGCCTTTTTTATGCTTGATAACAACGTGCTTTCCGTAGCCCTTCTCGTACCTGGCCTTCTCAACGATGCCGTCCGCCGTGGCCGCGACGGCGTCTCCCACCTTGCCCCTGAAATCTATTCCGCCGTGAAACTCCCTGGCGTTGGAGAAGGGGTTTTTCCTGTAGCCGTAGTGTGAGGAGACTCCTCCCGGGATGGGTTTTCCGAGGGGAGTGGAGTCCATGACCTCGGCGAGGCGGTCCACGTCCTTCTCGACCGCGTCGAAGTAATCATGACCGATATCGCTTGCCCGGAAGCCGCGTCCGCCTATAGAGGGGGGAGTTCTTGCCCGCTTTTTCTCGGAAAGCGTCCTTTCCATGGAGGTAAGCCTTTTCTCGAGACGAAGGACTCTTTTTATGAACTTGTCCTCAAGTTTCTTGTCTACGATTATGTCATGCGACATCGCCTCTACGGCACTGAGCAGTTCGTCTATCTCGGCCTGCTTCTCCGCCCGGATGTCCTCGGCTTCCCCGTAGAACTTGTATGACAGAAAAAAGGAGAAAAGCGCGCCCAGCACGAAAATCCCCAGGGCGCCCAGCACCAGCTGGAACCGTTCCCTGCTTATGCCCCAGGATTTGGTCCAGCCGAACTTGTTGCAGCATACTATGAACGACAATCCGTCGTTTCTTTTTCCCACCCTTCACCCCCGCTGCCGCTCCGGTAACGGCTCAATGTGGTACGAACGTTCAGATAAGAATAATTGATAAAAGCCCCTTGTCAAAGCAGTACTAGGTGATCGCAGCGCCCTGGAAGGGGACCCGCGGGTCACTCGCCCGAATAGCCCGAGATCCGCCCGAGCTGCTCAAGGGTTCTCAGCCCCTCGTGGAACTCGCCGCCGATTTCCCAGGTCGGATAGCCTTTTATGTTCTTGGCCGCGCAGAGGGCGGGATTGGGGTCGGGACCGCTTCGGCTGCACTCGACGTAGGTTATGTAGCCGAAGGCCCCTCCGAAAAGTTCTTTCTGCCTCTCGCAGTGAGCGCACGTGTGGGAACCGTACATGGTCGCTCCGCGCTCCGAGAGATATTTGGCGAGGCCCACTTGGTAAAAGGTGGCCACGGACGGCGGATTCTCCTCCGGGGCGGGGGAATGAATGGAGTAGGAGACGGCGAACACGAGAACGAACACCGCCGCCGCTCCGCCGAAGGACCTTAAGACGCTTCCGGTTGTCTGAGAGGCCGCGAGCAGAAACAGCGTAACGGCGATTGCGGCCGAGGCCACGCACCAGGAGCAAAGCGCCTCTATTATGAAAAGCTCAAGGTAGGTGAGGTAGGCTGAAAAACCCACGGCCGCGGCCGAGAACCAGAAAAGAAGACCCCATCTCGTCCTTCGCCCAAGCGGCGAGACGGTCGCTGCGGCCATGGCCGCGTACCCGAGAACTCCGAGCAGCGGAACCGGGATGCCCCCGATTCGCGAGTACCGGCTCTCCCTCACCACGTCGCAGCCCTCGCCCGTGAGGCAGAACTCCGCACCCCCGAGCAGGAAATCGGCCACAAGCAGGTACCCCGACACGAGCGCCCCCAGTATGCAGAGAACAAACGCTGCCCCCGCGTAGCCGCCGAGAGAGATTTTTTTTCCTTTTGCGGTCATCCAGTCGGGTATTATACAGATTATTCGCGGGTTTTAGAAACCCTGGCGCCCTCTAAGTTTAAGGCCGTGTTAACGGTTTTTAAAAGAGTGATTAAAAAACGCAAAACCTTCGGTTTACCCCTTGTTTTTTGCACTCCATGCGGTTTTTATTGTATATGAGGGTTTAAGGAAGATGATCAACAACGACAACGTAGCTCACAAAGTCACGTTTCCGCGCCCAGCCGAGGGCGGCAGGGCCGCGGGCGCAGCGAACCTCGTCTCCACGGTTTTCTCGCCGCCGCTTGTGGTTTTCTACGCCGTGATTCTCTGCTCCTACTCGATTGATCACTCCTCCAAGTTTCTCTGGACCTCTTTTTTCGTGCTCCTTTTCGTTCTCGCCCCGACGGCCTACATATTCTATCTCATGGGCCGGGGCAAGGTGACGGATTTTCACATGAGCGTTAGGGAGGAGCGGATAAGGCCCCTCTGCGTTGTTTTCATCTACTCGGTCTTCTCTCTTATGCTCTACAGTTTCGCGGGCGGACCCGACGCCCTGGTCACGCTCGGTTATCTGTGCCTTGGGCTCACGGGTCTCTGGATACTTGTGTCGCTCTACTGGAAAATAAGCGGTCACTGCGCCGCCACGGGAGCGCTCGGGGCGATGGTGTTTGCCTATCCGCACGAGAGCCTGGTCTTCGTTCTCCCGCTCCTCGCCCTGCTGGTCGCGTGGTCGAGGGTGAGGCTCGGGTGCCACAGCCTGGCCCAGACTGTCGCGGGACTTGTCCTGGGAGTGGCTGTCTTCTGGTTTTTCCTTTCCTGATTTTTCCCGGCCCGTTCCTCTTCTCAGAGAAAAAGCTCAAGAAGTCCTTTTTGCTCGGCGTCTTCGATGGGGGAGCCGCTTGGGTGTCTGAACTCCTCTTCGCCCCCGTAGCGCTCGGCAAGGGCGAGTATGCTTTCCGATATGCCGGGAACGACGTCCCTGTAGGGCTCGGGCTCGGCCCGGGGAAGGGATACCCATCTCTCGAGGATGCCGTCGAAGTCCCCGTCTATCCTGTGGAGCACCTCGAATCCCATCTGCTCAAGCGCGATGGCGTTGCATTCCTGCTCGTACTGTCCCTTCATCGGCACCGCGAGCAGCTTCTTGCCTAGGAAAAGAGCCTCGGACGGCGTTTCGAAGCCGGCGTTTGTGAGTATCCCCTCGCATCCCGTGAAGCTCTCTATGAATCTCTCGTAGCTTACCGGGTAGACGGTGACGTTTCCCTCGGCGTAGGGTTCCCCCTTGTAGTGCTTTGAGAAAAGCTCCCAGGGCACGCCGGTCTTGCTCAGGTGCCTGATCAGGGTGCGTTCGTCGAAGCTCGGGAGGTAGACCGTGTAGTGGCCGTTCTGGCGCACTTCGTAGCGGCGAAGCTCCTTTCTTATGATCGGGGTCTTTATGAAGTTGTCGTATTCGCGGAAATGAAGCCCGAGCGGTATGCACACCGGAGCGTACCACTTTATTATGAACTCCATTATCTTGTTCGGCTTCTCGGGCCTGGGGGTCTTGGGGGACACGAACGAGGTCTGGTGGGAAAGCGAGACGCAGGGCCGTTTCTTCAGGCGGCACGCCCACGAGGATATGGGCTCGAAGTCGCTTACCACCATGTCGTAATCGGCGACGGGGAGGTCGTTCACGTCGCCGAGCAGCTTGTCGAAGCGGGCCTTCTTTATCGAGGCGTAGTAGTCGATTCCGCCGTTTTTTCCGAAAACGAATCCCAGTCCCCGCAGGTTGTACTTGACCTCGAAGCCTAGGTCTATCTCGTGCTGGCGCTCGCTTACCATTATGTCGACCTCCGCGGACTTGCGAAGCTCGGCTATCACGTCCCTTGAGCGGCTTATGTGGCCGTTTCCGGTTCCCTGTATGGCGTAGAGTATCTTCATCTTCTCTCCTCGTGCGCAATGTAATTCTAATCTTTTTTGCGGGCGTTGTTAAACGCACGCCCAGACGTTACTTATCCCGGTCTTCGTCAAAGAACGGCAAGGTTCCTGTTAAGGGGCGGTTAACGGTTTCCTGTGTCCTGTTGCCGGAAAAACCTTTTCGCAATGTCCATCTCCTGTTTTTGCCGTCTAGTTGACAAACATGCGTGGACTGACTTTCTCGGGAACCGCATTTACTATTGACGTAACTAGTCAATGCGATATGTTAAACCAAGGAAATGATAAAAAACTTTAAATGCAAGAAGACAAAACGCTTGTTTGAAGGGGAACGCATCTCTGATTTCTCGGGTTTTTCAAGACAAGCCGAGAAGCGGCTGAGAATACTGAACGCTTCCGAGACGCTTGAAGACTTAAGGGCCTTGAGGAGTAATCGTTTCGAGGCGCTATATGGTGACAGAACGGGACAATACAGCATACGAATTAATAAACAATGGCGCATATGTTTCAGATGGGAAGAAGGCGCCTGTGATGTGGAAATCGTAGATTATCATTAGATCAATATAAAAGCGAAAAGCAGGAGGTAACAGCAATGGCTAGGGAGCCTATTCACCCCGGTGAGTTTCTTATTGACGAACTCAGGGAAATCAAGGTGACGCCGACGGAGTTGTCACGTCGTATCGGTGTGCCGCCGAATCGCATTTCCCAGATCATTCACGGGAAGCGAGATATAACCGTCGACACTGCCTTGCGACTTGGACAGTTTTTCGGTACCACCCCTGAACTCTGGATCAACCTGCAGAGGGATTATGATCTTGACAAGGTAAAGGCTGAATCATGGCCTGAGATTCAAAAGATTCGACGCTGGCAGCCTGAAACCGGTTCGCATGGATAACTGGCTTCAATGTTTTTTTCTCGGATCTCATGCAAAACCATGTTTGCGAGACTGTATGGATAACCGGAAGTTCCCGAGCTTGAATTGATAACTCCTTCAAGTTAACCTAAATGCTCCGTCAGCACCCATCTATCCTCGGGAGGACTTTACATGAATATCAAGTGGGCAAAGAGAATCGAGGAGCTTCCCCCCTACCTTTTCGCCGAGATCGACAGGAAGAAAAACGAGCTTGTCGAGAAGGGGGTCGACGTGATCGACCTCGGGGTGGGCGACCCGGACATACCGACGCCTGAGCACATAGTGCAGTCGCTTCGCGAGGCCTCAGGCGACCCGGAGCACCACCGCTACCCCTCTTACGTGGGCATGCCGGCTTTTCGTGAGGCGGCCGCCGAGTGGTACTCGAAGCGCTTCGGAGTGACTCTCGACCCCGCGAGGGAGGTAGTCACGCTCATAGGCTCCAAGGAAGGGATAGCCCACGCGCCTTTAGCGTTTCTTGACCCGGGGGACATGGCGCTCGTGCCGGATCCCGGATACCCGGTGTACCCGGTTTCGACCACGTTCGCTGGAGGGGTTCCCCACCCGATGCCGCTTCTTAAGGAAAACGGGTTTCTCCCCGATCTTGACGCGATCCCCGCGCAGGTTGCGGAGCGCGCCGTCATGATGTTCCTTAACTATCCCAACAATCCGACCACGGTTCTTGCCGACGAGGGGTTTTTCGGAGAAGTGGTCGATTTCGCCCGGGAAAACGATATACTCGTCTGCCACGACGCGGCCTACACGGAGATAGCCTTTTACGGGAAAAATCCCCTGAGCTTCCTTGAGATACCGGGGGCGGCGGACGTAGGAATCGAGTTCCACTCGCTCTCAAAGACCTTCAGCATGACCGGGTGGCGCCTGGCGTTCGCCGCGGGAAACGAGAGGGCCATAGCGGGTCTCGGGAAGATAAAGACGAATATAGACTCGGGGGTTTTCCAGGCGGTCCAGGTGGCGGGCATAACGGCACTTGAGAACAGCTCCGTCGGACTTGAGGAGAGAAAGGAGGTCTACAGGGAGCGCCTCGAGATATTCTGCCAAGGCCTTCGGGAAGCGGGCATAGAGTACACCGTCCCCGAGGCGACTTTCTACGTGTGGTTCGAGGTTCCAGAAGGGATGACCTCTTCAGAGTTCTCAGAGAGAATGCTCACCGAGGCCGGCGTGGTCGTCACTCCCGGAAACGGTTTCGGGGACTGCGGCGAGGGGTACGCCAGGGTGTCCGTGACGTTTGACACGCAGAGAATAGAGCAGGCGGCCGAGAGGATAGCGAAGTTCAGGCCGTAAGGACGGCCGGGTCTTTACAGACAAGAGGTTTCGAGAGTTGTTCGAGTTTATAAAGTACTTCTGCACCCTGCTTTACATTATATCCTCCGTTTTTCTCTCCATATTCGGCCTTCACCGTTACTACCTGGTGCATCTTTACTCGAGGACAAAGGCGCGCCGCGCCTCGGCCCCGCAGGGCCGGGGGGCTCTTCCCCGCGTCACGGTGCAGCTTCCAGTCTATAACGAGATGTACGTAACGGAGAGGCTCATCCGCGCGGTCTGCGCGATCGACTACCCGAGGGACCTGCTCGAGGTGCAGGTGCTTGACGACTCAACCGACGACACGAGCCGCATAGCGGCGCGCTACGCCGGGGAACTCCACGCCGCGGGATTCGACATAAAGCATATCAGGAGGGAGACCCGCGAGGGGTACAAGGCGGGGGCGCTCGCCGGGGGCTGCGCGCAGGCAAGCGGGGAGCTTCTCGCGGTTTTCGACGCGGACTTCGTTCCCCCCAGGGATTTTCTCCGAAGGACCGTGCCGTGCTTCGAGGATCCTGAGGTAGGGATAGTGCAGACGAGATGGGGGCACCTTAACCGCGACTACTCGCTTCTCACCAGGGCCCAGTCGGTGCTTCTTGACGGCCACTTCGTGGTGGAGCAGGCCGCCCGGCACTCAAACGGCCTTTTTATCAATTTCAACGGCACCGCCGGGGTGATCCGCAAAAAATGCATAGAACTTTCCGGAGGGTGGCAGCACGACACCCTGACAGAGGATCTTGATCTCAGCTACAGGGCGCAGATAAACGGGTGGCGCGCGGTTTACCTGCCCGACGTCATATCGGACGCCGAGCTTCCCGTTGACATGAACGCCTTTAAGATACAGCAGCACAGGTGGGTCAAGGGAGGGATACAGACGGCCGGGAAGCTTCTGCCCTCGGTGCTTTGCGACCCGCGGATTCCGTTTAAGGTCAAGGCCGAGAGCGTGTTTCACCTTCTCGGCAATTTCAGCTATCTCTTCCTGCTCGCCACGATAATTCTCATAATACCCATGAATTTTCTCTGGGAGCGGATCTGGCTTAACGACCTCTTCATAGCGAGCGTCACCGGGGTCGCGGTCGGCACCCTTGCCATAATAAGGTTCTACATACTGGCCGTAAGCGAGGCTCACGGCTCCCGGGCGCGGGAATTCTACAAGTACATACCCGTCGCGCTGAGCGTCGGGGCGGGCATAGCCGTCAACAACGCCAAGGCGGTGCTTGAGGCGGTTCTGGGAAGGACGTCTGGTTTTGCTAGAACGCCCAAGTACGCCGTCGTCGGCAGGAGGGACCGGTGGAGAACCTCGGCGTATGTTTCCTCAAAAGGGGTTACTACCTTTTTGGAGGTCATCCTCTCGGTTTTCTTCACGGTCCAGGTGGCGTACGTCCTCTACATGGGATTTTTCGTCTGGGTTCCCTTCCTGCTGCTCATGCAGTTCGGTTTCACGTACACCGCTTTTCTTTCCATATATCACGGCTCCTGAGGAGCCTTCGTCCCGCCTGGGGATAACCGTTCTTTTGAGATTTTCACAGTCGCCGGATTCCCGCTGGTTTCGTTGCGGCAAAAAAGCACGTATATACTCTTGACATATCCCTACGGTCGGCTACGATGTATATACATTAAGTATATCTTTATTTGGAGGTAGAGATGGAAAGGGTAAAAGTCTTTAAGAACAATAAAAGTCAGGCGGTGCGGCTCCCCAAGCCGGTTTCTTTGCCGGATACCGTAAAGGAAGTGGATATTGTCCGCCTGGGGCGTTCCCGCTTGATCACTCCGGCGGGAGAAGCATGGGACAGTTGGTTTGAGGGGGAGGGTGTTACGGATGACTTCATGAATGAGCGCGATCAGACCGGGAGTCAGGAGAGGGAGCCCTTCTGATGCTCAGATACATGCTGGACACCAATATAGTTATCTACACTATAAAGAATAAGCCTGAGAAAATAAAAAAAGCGTTTGTCGCTCATTACGGACAGGTATGCATATCGACTATCACCTTGATGGAACTTGTTTATGGAGCGGAAAAGTCCGCGAACCCTAGGCGCAATCTGAATGATATAGAGGGTTTCGTCGCCAGGTTGGACGTGCTGTCCTATGATTACGCCGCCGCGGTTCATTCCGGTGAAATCAGAGCGGAACTGGCCGGGTCGGGCAGGCCGATCGGGCATTATGACCTGATGATTGCCGGGCACGCCAGATCGCTCGGGCACATTCTGGTGACCAATAACACCCGGGAATTCAAGCGTGTGGCCGGGTTGCGCCTGGATGATTGGAGTGAATAGGTTTCTTTTGCTCCGTGGAGAGCGAGAGATTACGTTAGCACGCCGAAATTTCGGGAACCGACGAGTCTTTATGATAATGCTAATCCGGCAAATCGGTTTTTCTTAAGGAACAACAAACACCACCCGTTATTCTCATATCCGCGATTTTACAAGAAACAAGCCTGCGGTTTTGCAAATAGAACACCTGCGATTTTATAAAGATTAACCCCTCAAGACCTTATCAACCGGACCCGTCGTCCTTTTCCTGCTGCGCTCTGCTGCTCTCGACTGATTTTCTGATCTCAGACATTCCCTGTCCCCGGGAAGCGCTTTCCGATCTCGCGTTATCAAGACGCCTCCGCACCCCTTCAGTTGAGCGTTGAAGGGACTCCCTGCCCTCGAATATCTCGTCTCTCCCGGCTCCGAGATTCTCCGCGGTTTTTGTCCCGCCGGTTCCGATTTTTCCCCGGGCCCGCTCCCGCGCGCGGGACACCTGCTCCCTTATCTCCGCGGAATTCCCCTCTATTGAGCTTCGCGTCTGCGCCACTCCGGAGCCTCCGGCTTCCCCGGCGGACTTCCTGTACTCTCCGAAGGCCCGCTCCGCGTCAACCTCGAACCGCCGCACATCCCCGAGTCCGTAGCCCTCCGCGGGCATCGCGGCGACGGATTCCCTGGTGCCTCTGCCCGCTCCGACGAGTTCTTCGAGACCCGTCACCCTGTGTATCGACCCCGAAACGGCTTCCGCCTCCTCGGTGTCGTATCTTCCGTCGCGAAGGTCCGTAAGCCCCTTGGCCACGTATCCGTCCGAGTGGCCCTGCCCCCTCATGTCCGCGAACACCGCCTGGGTGTACTCCCTCTCAAGACCCGCGCCGAAGGAACTCTCCCCTGAGAGCACTTCTGAGTACGCCTTGGCTTTTTCCCGGTGGGAGGAGTAGTCCCGAAGGGAGCTTCTGGCGGAGTGAAGCTCGGCCCTTGCCTCCTCCGAGTCGCGGGCCGTGAACTGCAGGCTCTCTCGGGCCTCTTTTGATGAAAGCGTGCTCTCAAGCTCGGAGAAAGCCGTTGAGAAATTCACCCGGGAGTTTGAACTCGAGGCGAACTCCCGGGCCTCCTCGTACCTCTCGCCGGCGCTTGCGTCCGTCTCCCGCACGCCCCTAGCCCTTATCCCCGCTCCCGCTGAAGGCCCCACGGATCCCACGCCCGGCAGGCCGACGGAAGTTCCCGCCTTGGCCCCCGCCTCGTACATCATCGCGGTGTCCCACGACATCTTGAGCGACTCCTGGCGGGAGAGGCCGAAGCGTTTCTGAAGGCCTTCAGCCGTCTCAAGCACGGTCGCAAGATCCTTTTTCTCGCCCGTCGCGCTTGAGAGCCCGAGGACCTCGGAGTAGCTTTTCTCGGCCGCGGCCGCCCGGGAGGCCCCGAAGACCCGCACGGACGCCGCCGCCGCGGAATCCGTCACGGCCTCCCTGCTTGACTCCATGTTCCTCATGGTGTCGCCAAGTTCCTCCCTGGCCGCGAACCGGACGCCTTCCTGTCCGGTTATCCGCATCCCGCCCACCATCGAGGCCGGCTGCTCGTAGACATCGTCGTAGCGTCGGGTCAGGTTTCCCGTAACCGACTCCCGCGCGACGTTCGACTTGTTGGCCGTCACCGTGTCGTAGCGCCCCGTCGCGACCGACGTGTTTCCAAGCGATATGTTTCCCGCGGCGTGTGCCCCGGCCGTCTGGGTCGAGATCGACTGCGTGGGACCCATGAACTGCTGCACGGCTCCCACCACGGCGTGCTGGCTTGCGGAGACGACGTAGTAGGCGATCATGGGGACTATGGTGGCCGCGAGACCGGCGACCGCCATGGCCATGTCGGACTCGTGGACGACGGACCCCCTTGAGATCACGGTGAGGGCGCCGTCCGTGTAGGGCTCGAGCGCTCTTGCGAGCTTCAGGCTTGAGAACAGGTTCACTATGGCGTATATGGGATTCCAGAGCTCGGTCCAGAGCATCGCGATCAGGTAGGCCGGGATTATCCGCGCGGCAAGCGGCGTCATCGCGAGGAAGATCACCGCGGGGAATATGCCGTAGAGCATTCCCTGGAGAAGACCCCTTATGTACGGGAGGGTGTGTCGGGCCATCTCCCCGAGGACCAGAAACGAGTTTTTCTGCCTCGCGCGCGCCTCGGCGATCGAGAGGCTCAGGAGCGAGGCCTCCGATCCTCCCGCTACCGCGAGTGACTTAACCGAGCGGGAGTAGCTGTTTATCATGGCGTTCTGGATGATTATGTTCTTTGCCGACGTCGAGATCCCGGCAAGCTCCCTGTACGATTCCCGAAGCGCGTCCGTGAAGCCGGCGGTGTCGACTATGTTCGTCTGGCGGTCGACGAAACCGGATTCCTCGGCGAGCTCCGCCGCCCACCCGGGGTAGTAGGCGTCGAGGCAGGCGTTTACGCCCGCGTGGGCCTCCCCGCAGTAGGCGAGTATCGGCCTTGGGGCCGCGGAGCAGTCCCCCGCGCTTTGTGGGGAGGCGTACGCGCCCGCGGGCAGGGCGACGTTCGTTTGGAGTTCAACGAAGCGGTAGTTGGCCGTTCCCATCGAGGAGAAAAGGTCGGAGGACTTCTCGAGGCCGTCCGGGCTCACGAGTCCCGAGGTTACGCTCTTCAGGCCGCACTCCCTAACGAACGAGTCAAGCGTGTTCGCCAGATGGGGCTCCGCGACCGCGAACGCGGTCGAGCGTTTTATGAGTTCGGCGCCGCGGAGAAGCCCGTTTTTCGAGTAGCGAAGCGCGTCTGGAAGCGAAAACGCCCCCTCCATAATCTTGGTAAGACCGCTTCCGACCCCCGAGGTCGCCCACGCGAAAACCCCGACCCCGGCCGGCACCGAGGATATGACTCTCGTATACGACGTCACCCTGTCGTAGACCGCCATGTCGACCTTCACACCGAAGAGCATCATGTAGATAAGCAGGGAGAGCGCGAACTGGTGGCCCGGCATCAGTCTCCCGCCGAAAAGCGAGGACACGACCGCAAGCAGTATGCCCGCCACGAGTCCCAGGCGGATGAGTCCCACGAGGCCTGAGCCCGCCAGGATCGCTATGGAGTTAAGCACCTCGGCTATGAACTGCCCGTTTCCGTAGGTGTCTATCTGGAAGGTTCCCTGGGCCCCCGCCGTCTCCGGGAAAAGAAGGACCCCGCCGAGCGCGGCAATTCCTAGCGGCCGGACGAATCTCGGGATTCCGCCGCGCGCGTCTCTCTCAGTCGGCACCCTGGATCACCTCGTCACCCGCCTTGTGGCGGCTTTTTCTCTCGAACACCACAGGGGACCGGGAGTCGAGGTGCTCTATTATGGAGAGGGCGTAGACAAGCTCCTCTATCTTCGTATTCTCCTGCTCCATCATGAGCGAGATCTCCTCGCGCAGCATCCTCATCCGCTCGGCGATCTTTTTTCTGTCCATCGCGGAGAGCGTTCCCTTTCTCTCCGAGCTCCCGACGCCGCTCCAGAGGCTGCGTTCCGCCCGCTCGAGCCACGCCGCCACGGAGAACACGGCTATCGGCCTCGCAAGCGCCGAGACGTAGGTTCCGCCTATCTCGGGATCCACGGCCCCGGCCGAGGAGAGAAGTTTCCACGCGGGAAAGGGGAGGGCGTCCAGGAATCTCACGGTCGCGTCCTGCGGGCGGCGGTTTCCAACTATGGCGGCGTGGGCCTCAAGCAGCTTCTCTGAGACAAGTTCCGCAAACGGCTTGAAGTTCGCCCCGACGGACACCGTCGCGGGCGCCGTGCAGTGGGGGTCCGACCCGCAGCTGTACACTCTCCCCGTTCCGCCCCCGCCCGCGAGGTACTCGAGGCTTATGGTCGGGGGCTTGTACTCGGAACCCGCCGGCGTGATTATGAAGGTTCCCGTGACGCTCATTATCTGCTCTTTTTGCTCCTTTGAGAGGGTTCCCGGGGGAATGGTCCGAAGCGCCTCCCACACGGTGTTCCTGGTCAGCCTTACCAGTTCCTTGTCCTGCGCGACCCCACCCGCGTTTATGTCCGCTACGGTGCTTGTTATCCCGCTTTGGGTGCGGCACTCTGAGAGCCCCTCCGCCGGGTCGGTGAAAAGCGACTGCTTGACTCCCACGAACGCGCAGCGCCCCGCCTGTTCTCCCCTGATTATTCCCCCTTCCCCGAATATTCCCTCGGCGAGGCTCTCCCCCGCCCTGCAAGTGTCGACGCTCAGGGAGTTCGCGGCGCGGGAGGCGGCCTCGAGCTTCTCCATTATGTTCTCGCACGGGGAGCAAAGCGTCTTGAGCGCCATCATGAACGCGTAGCTCGCAAACGACGTCCCTATGGTCTTCATCTTCCGTATGAGGTCGTCCGCGCTTATGTAGGAGATTGCCCCCAGGAAAAGATCCACCCCTCCGCACCCCGAGCGGAGGTGGGGGAGGCTCACGGAAAGCGGCTGTATGGTTTCGTTCGGGAGCCTTACCGAGACTGAGCCCCCCGTGACGAAACCCCTTGACTGCCCCTCGTAGACCCCGGCTGGCGTGGCGGTTCCCGAGAGCCCGAGGCGGTCGAACATGCCGCGGACCTCGCCCCCGAGGTCGGCCAGGCAGACCCGGGGTAAAAGGGTGAGGGCGAAAACAAGCGCCGTCGCGAGGGATCTTTTTCTCATTTTCCCTCCCCGCCGAGCAGGAAAAGTCCCTTGTCCTCCTCGCGGCCCGTTCCGAGCACTTCCTCCCCCACCACGTGGAGCCTTTGCCTTATTTCGCCGAGAGTGAGGTAGCCTGTGCCTATCCGGGCGATCTTTGCGCGCGAGGGGACGAAAAGGAAAAGCGCCGGCACCTGCCGGACGCCTAGGCGCGCGGCCTGCGCCGCGCCGTTTACGAAATGCGGGTAGAGAGGGTGAAGCCCCCTTCCGTCAAGCGACGCCGCCAGGACCCCGATCCCGTGCCTCCTCTCGAGGGTCTTTATGACCTCCGCCTGCCCGCGGCAAAACGGGCAGTCCGAGCGGAAAAAGAAAACGAGCTTTCCCACCCGGGATATTCTCCCGATCACCTCGTCGCGGGCGGTCTTCCTGATATTTTTTGAGATCTCGGCTCCCGCGGCGCTTACGGGATTATCGACCGTTGAGTCAAGCGCCGGGCTCTCCCAGAGGACTCGTTTCCAGACGCGCGCGAATTCCTCGCTTCGCTCAAGCACCCTCTTCTGGTGCTCCATGTACGCCTTGACGTTCTCTTTGGTCGGGGAGAGAAGGGCGGTCTCAAAAAGCTTCTCCCCCCTTTCCCTTATCCGCTTTACGGTTAAGCGCCTGTCTTTTCGGACTCCGCGCCGCGTTTTCTCGCCTTGGGCCGGGAAAGGCTCGTACCAGAACCAGCCCCGCCCGCTCTGCTCGAAGTAGCGTTCTCCAAGCGCCGCGGGCCCCATGGAGAGAACGAGAAACATGGTTATGAGCGCCATGGGCCCCGCTCTCACCGCCCCTCCCCCTCGCAGTCAAGCGACTCTGAGTCCTCCGGGCAGAGATCCTCGATATCCTCTTCTGTGTTCTCCGTCGACCCCGCGGGGTCGGGGATGTCCGTAGCACTAAGGAGATCCTCGTAAATCTCTGAGAAATCAACCGCGTCGAAGTCTATTTCCTGGAGCTGCTCCGCGGTCATCCCTCCGCAGCGGGGCTTCCTGGCGCTGCCCCAGCCGCCGTTTCGGGCCGTCGGCCAGAGTCCCTTTTGTATGAGCTGTCCCCTCGTCTGCTCGTGGAACACCCTTGCCATCTTGGAATTGAAGCAGCAGTAAACCTTTCTTTTCTTGAGCGTGACTCCGAGCACCTTCTTCTTGTGTATCCCGACGTAGTGGCAGGCCCCCGCGCCGTCCCTTCTCGCGCGAAGCTCCTTCGTGCTCCGGGGGCACGCGCCCGAGAAAAGCCCCTTTTTCCTGCAGCAGTTCTGTATGAATCCCGTGAGATTGAGATCGCAGCGGTAGCGCTTTCCCTTGAATATCGTCACTCCCCCGCCCGAGGCGTCCGAGCAGTCGAGCGGTCCCGCGGTCTCCCCCGTGACCTCGTCCACCTCGATGGGCCCGTATCCCTCGGCGGAGCTCTCGCCGTCTCTGGTCGTCGCGAGGCACCTCTCCATGTCGGCGAGCATGGCCATGTGCGAGGCCACTTCGGGAAAATCGACATTCTGCTCCGTAGAGGTGTCGAAGCAGTCGTCCCCCGAGGAGCAGCGGATTTCCCCGCCGCAGTTATACGTGATGTTCTTTTTCCGGCAGAGGCTTACGCTCTTCGGGCAGTCATAGGAGTTTTTCTGGATAAGGCATACCCCGAGGTTCGCCCCCGGCGGGTCGGGAAATTCGGGATGCTCGCGAAACCGCATGACGCAGCGTGCCCCGGTCTGGTGGCAGCCCTCGGCGCGGTGCCGGACGCAGTCGGGACCTTCAACCAGGGGGCTCGCGCAGAGGTAGGTATATTCCCTGTTCGTGCAGATGGTTTGTTCGTCCGGAGTCTCGGTGGTCTTGAGGCAGCGGTTGCTGAAGGTTTCGCAGTTTCCGGCTGCCCTGTAGCCCCCGCAGCCGTCGTCGGTCTCGATGTGGATTTCGTACGTGGTTTCTTCGGTGTCCTGGGGGATCTCGGTAACGGTAACGGTCTTTTTCACGTTGCAGAGATGTCTGCTGAGCGTCGCCTGGCTGTAGCACTCCTTTTGCTCGTTCCAGGAACTTTCGGTGTACTCCGTGCACACTTCCTTTTTCTCGCATGAGGACAGGGGGCTTTCAATCGCGTTCCTTGAGCCTGCGATCACGGGGTCGGTTTCAGGGTTTATGGTGAACGTGGGTCTCTGCTCTGAGCTTCGCTTGAGAAAACCCGCGGCGTCTGAGGTGGCCGGGTCCCCGCCCTGTATCGCGCCGTCGGCCTCCGTCCTCATCCCCTCGGGATCCCCGGTCCACCGCGCCCCCTCGGTCTGGAGTTCTTCCCGGGTCTCAGTCCCGTAGCCCGGAAGGGCTTCTTCCTCGACGGCCGACGGTTTCAGGCTTTGGGAGTGGCGAGACAGCATCTCCGCCCCGTGTCGGCGTCCTTCCAGGAGGCCCGATTCGAAATCTTCCCCGGCTCCCGCCCCCGGCACCGGCAGAAGCAGAAGGCTAATCGCCGTGAAAGCCGCTTTTTTCAAGGCGCCTGATAAACGTCCCGGCATTTGCGTCCTCCTTTTCCATGAGTCTTAGGGCGTAGGGAAGCGATACGTCCCCCGAAACCTTAACGTGGCGGAGACCCTCGCAGTCCGCCCCCGGCACGTGGCCGTAGGCGAGCACGAGCTGCGGCGCCGCCCCGACCGAGAAGCATTCGAAAAGAACGGGGTCTATCCATACCTGCGCTCCGGTTTTCCCGGTGAGGTCTGATATCCGCGAGGCGGTTTCCCCGAGATCCTCTCCCGAAAGTCCCCGGAGAACCATCACCGCGCCCCCGGCCGCGCTCTCCCGCGCCGCTTCCCGAAGGGAGGAGCGGGGCATCGAGAAGGAGAAAAAGTAAAAGAGCTCGGGCCCCTCGTTTCCCGCGCCCGCGCTTTTTCCGGGGAAAGCCCCCGCGGGCGGGGACTTTACCGACAGCAGTTCCATTATTTCCTCGGTTTTCTTTCTTCCGGGGGAATTTATTTCAGAAAGCGCTTTCTCCACCCCCGAAACGTCAGGTTCAAGCAGGTTTTCAAGGAGTTTTTCCGCGCGGGAGGACTCCGCTTCGCCGGGTTCGGTCCTCACTCCCCGAAGCGAGACGGGATCCTCCGCGGACAAGGCCGGCGTCCCATGGACGGCGAGCGCGGCCGCGATCAGAGCAAACAGCAGTCTTTTTTTCTCCATAGCACCCATACCCAGTCCTCTCCCTGCGCGGGATACCACTTGCCGGGGGCCCAGCGCGCCGTCGTCCTTCCTATCGGGAACGCCCGGGTGTTCTTCGGAAAGGCGAGCTGAAGCTTGTACTGGTCTTTCACTATCACCCTGTGGGGCCGGGCCGCGCACAAGGAGCCCTCTCCCGTGGTCTTAAACGCCAGAAATTCGTTATGCAGTTTCGCGAGCAGCTTCACGGCCGAAAGCGCGTAGACGGCCGGGAGGTCTCCCGTCGCCCCGTTATTTCCCGTGTGGGGATAGACGCTCCCCCACGACCCCGCGCACCAGAAAAGTTCGTTAAGCGCGAAGCCCCCCGCGGCGGCCACGGCGTCCGCGGCGCACGAGGCCTGCGCCACGGGATTCGCCACGAGCGCTATTTCGGGGTGGAGCAGAAACGAGAGTTCGTCGTTGCTCCAGAGGGGATCAAACGCCGTCATGTACGCGAGATCGAACCCTCCCTGGGTCATGCACCCGAAACTTGAAAAGAGGCTCAGCACGGAGAACACCGGGTAGAGAAAGTGGTGTACGTGAAGAAAGGAGGTCCTGTCTCCCCGCTGCCCGCCTCCCTCTCCGTACGTCCCCGCCGTCGCGAAGGAGGGAAGGGGAAGCTTTCTGCCCCCGAGCGAAGGGAAGCATCCCGGGTGCCTTACGACCTCAATGAGCTTCACCGGCTCCCAGAAGGAAACCTTTATCCCGACCCTGGGAACCGGAGACCCGCAGAAACAGAGCGGGAAATGGCTTACGGTGTCTGTTCCTTCTCCCGGCGTTACTGCGACTCCCCCTATCTTTATCGGAAACATGGCTCTCCAGTCGATGTCCGAGACGGGGTTAAAGAACCTCCCGCCGCATTTGGCCGAAGCGGCGGCGTCCCTCGCGGCGCCCGGGAGCAGGGCGACGAGAAAAACCGCCGTGAGAATCTTTCTTCGGGACATAACAGTTATAATGTAATACAAAACGGGAAACAAGGCAAGAAAAACCTGATCGGGCGGTCTTGGGACGGTTTTCCGCCCGCCGGCGGGGCGCGTTTTACGGAACCGGGGAAATCGCGTTTGTTGCGCGTTTTTTGTTTTTTCAGGCGTAGCGCCGGGAGTGCGGCGGATGCGGTAAAGGGCGGATTGAGCGCCGCGCTTTCCGTGTTGCCCGCTTCGCGGCGCTCAGTGGGTGCATCTTATATGGGCTTTCCCCTCGTCGTCGAACCATGCCTTGGTTTCGACCATATCGGGGGCGTCCACGACTATCGCGTAGTCTCCGTTTTCAAGATCAATCCTTTTTCCCCTGAGAATCGTCTGGGCGGTTTCCGTCTCCGGGGGTTCCGGGGAGGAGCGAAGTGTCGCTTCTTGTTTCTCGTTTTCGATGCTTAGGGCCTCCCACTGCTCGCGGGTGAGGATTTCTCCCGTCCCGGGGCGGATGAAGACCTTCGCCCTGACGCCGGGCGCTTCGGCGGGTTGCGAGACCGCCAGTGTCTTGTCTGGATGGTCCCCTGGGGCGGGCGGATCGCCTGCGAGGGAGCCTGTCGGCCAGATGCAGACTAAAAGCGTGGCGACGAGCAGAAGTTGTTTCATATAAACGACAATTATAAGCGAGTCTGATTTCAAAGTGAAGGCGGATCAGATCCCGGGGGACCCTTGGAAACGGATGGTTCCTCGAGCATAACAGCGTCGCTTCCCTCGTTTCCGCCCCGCCCGGCTATTGCTAGGCTCATCACCCCGGTATCGGTAGAATTATCGGGGATACCCTTTCAAGGCTTATCGCCTGTCTTTTCCCTTCTCGGTAAATATAAAATCTGCTATGCTTTTAAGTGTCCCGGGAACGTGTGGCATAAGCTTTGGTTTTCCGGGTGTGATTGGAACGGGTTAGTCTCATTAACTTTTGCAAATCTTGTTGACATTACTTGGAAAATCGTAGAAACTTAGAGTAGTAGAAATATTGCTTGATATGCGAGGAGTTAATTGAGTTGACTCTTTGTGACCCTAAATTCAGATTGAAATCACGCAACAACAGTGTTAGAATTTCTCAAGAGGAACCCGACCTGCTTGAGCCTAAACTTGATTAAAGGAGGACCTTAATCAATGAAGCTACGTAAACTTTTCCCCATTTTTTCCTGCTTTTTCCTGTTTTTTGTGCTGTTAGGAATAAGCGGTTGTTTTGGCGATGATGTTACACTTAAAGACTGCGGTAATAACATTACAGTGAATGTTACGGAAGGCGAGGAATGTCCAGCACAACCTACACCACCTACACCACCTACGCCACCTACGCCACCTACGCCAACAGAACCAACAGAACCAACAGAACCGGGCACTTCCGGCGCTAGGTCGGACTGCAATATTTCGGTCAATGTTCCGACAACAGAAGCGGCCCCATTTGAGGGAACTACGGAAGACGATATTATCTGTGGTAACGAGAGAAATGACGTAATTGATGGTAGAACAGGTGATGACACTATATATGGCGGTGCAGGTGACGATACTCTTATCGGCAGTGAGGATAGGGATACACTGAGAGGCGAAGCAGGCAATGATACTCTCAGAGGAGATGAAGACAACGATATTCTCGACGGTGGAGCAGGCACGGATACTGCTGACTACAGCAAGGAGAACTTCGCTGATCTCAATGATGATGGAACGGAAACATTTAACGGTTCTCCTGTAGTAGTTGATTTAGCGGAGAACCATGCTCGCGACACCTATGGCGATGACGACACGCTTGAGGGTATTGAGAATGTCACAGGTACGTCAGGAGCTGATACGATTACAGGCGATAGTTCAGGCAATAAACTGGATGGCCAAGGCGGAACTGATACGATAAATGGTGGAGCGGGGAATGACGTGATTATCGGTGGAGCAGATGGAGATACTCTTGACGGCGGAGCAGGTGAAGACACCCTGAGTTACGAAAATGAGAAAACTGATACTCAGGCAGGTACAACAGCCGCCGCCGTAACTGTTGACCTAGCAGCGAATACAGCCTCGGGCGGAAGCGCAGGAAGTGATGTGATAGAGGAGAATAGCTTTGAAAATATCACAGGTGGAGATGCTGGAGATACGCTCACAGGGGACGAAAGGGCAAACAAGCTTAGCGGTGGCGGCGGCGCTGATACTCTAATAGGAAACCTAGGAAGAGATACGCTCACGGGAGGTACTGGTGGCGATTGCTTCATAGTTGATGCGAGAAATGCCAGTGCTGGGGATGCGGAGACCATCACGGACTTCAATAAAGAGGAAGATGCTATTACTGTTTGTGGGACGGTCACCGCCGTTGGAGATGATACAGGCGAAAAACTGCTGAGATTTAGCGGAAGCACAATTCAGAGGCTTACCCGTGCAAGCGTAGCAGAAGATACTGGTACGGACGCAATTGAGAGAGTTACTGCTCAATATCGGAATGTAGCCACCCTTTCTGGCAGCAGCACTAGGCTTACCGCTGAAGAGATAGAAGCCTTAGAAGCAGCGGTTTTTACAATAGGACAGAGTGGAGTTACCTGCGCATGCCCGGCGAACTGACCGGCTTCTGAATTAATTGTCCAGTTTTGCTTTTTTCAAATCAGCCTCGGAGGGCAAACCCGAAGAGGCTGGTTTGAAATCGTTCTCTTGCCCTGACGCTACACTCCTTCTGCGCTCTTTTTCTTCTACCAGATTTTTCCCCTCTCTGTCTTAGAATCCCGGTTTGCACTTTTTTTCGTTAAGCAGCGCCATACTCTCGTACTCATATTCTATAACCTCCACCTTTACCAAGTGAGCACGATCCCCAACCACTTGGGAATCGGTAGCTTTCCAGATAAAACCCGCTTTGATTTCTGTTCCTAACGGCAGAGCAGAATCAGATTGGAGCTTTTCCCAAGTTTTGGAACTTGTCGCCAATCAAAAAAATCCCCGAAGTCATTTTAGAACCGTTTCTTCAATTCTGAGTTTTCTTCCCTCCTGCGTTACGAGCGAAGGCACTTTTTCAATCCGAAGTCTTCTGAGCATGAAAGGACTTGCCTTGTACACCACCCGGCCCGCAAGCGAGGAAGCCCTTTGGATATCGCCGTCTGTGAGCAGCAGAATCGGTTTTTCAAGGAGCGGGAGTGGAACTGGGGAAAATGCACTGCAGAAGCAGGGTTTTCAGCCCTGTTTCAGTCCCGAGTCAGGACTTAATGAGCGCCTTAGGTCAGACGCATTTGCATGATTTTATATTTGGCTTATTAGCCGTCATCCGACAAAACTACTGTATCCCAGTCAGGAGGACGGCCGTCTTCCAGTAACTTGAACAGTGTTCTGCGAGCCAGATCGAATCCGTTATCGAACTGCTTGGAGATATTTTCGGGTTTCTTTTTCTTTCTGTAATGAACTACGGATGAGCGTGCGGCGTAAAAATTTTTCGTCTTATCAAATACCTCAACTCGGTTCCGGGTATTTTTTTCAAGGAAACAGGATGTTCTGGTGGCTAACTTGTATGTAACTTCCGAGTCAAGTTCGTACATAAGTTCCAAGGCTATCGCAACATCAAGTATCTTGTCCTCAGCCCCGAATCTGCCTTTTCGCAAAAGCGAACTGGAGAGCCTGGAAATAACAGATTCGTACCTTTTTCTTTGATCTTTATCGGAGTTTCTCAAGCGAGAAAACATGTCTTTAACCTGCGAAGATTTTTCCATCGATGGGAACTCACTACTCAAACCATCATTGACGGAAAGTCCTGTATGTCGAATAAAGACTCCTCCTCCAATCGGTGTTCCCAGAAGTTCCGATATCTGACGGGTTACACAAAACTCGAAGCATATTATATTGATAATGGGCACGCCATGCGCTATGGACAGCAGATTCACTATGGTTTCGGCATCATTGGGGAACTCTTCATCCCATTTAATGTCCGATTCCAATTTTTTGCCGGCAGTAGCGATTACCGGGTTCCATTCAAACGGCTTTATCACTACCCCCAAAGATCCTGCTTGAGCAAATTGCTTCGAATCGCGCACGATATTTTCAAGATCAGACGAGTTAATGAATTTCTTAACGCTGCCAAAGGGTGCAATAGATAGTTCATCTGACAACTGTATTTCCTCGTCCAAACGCAGCCCCAAAAAGACGGAAATATGATAGCCGGGGAACTTGCGCTTCCCTTGAAATGGCAGAAGTTCCCGCAGTCTTAACGCCACGTCGTCAAAATCGCTCTCTGTCCCATAGTTCATCAGCCTTGCTGCGATATCAATTAGGCTTATGCGCCTTAGCGAATTTGCAATGCAGATACGGATCTCTTCGTTATTGTCCGAGGGCCCTAGGCCGCGATTGAGAGATGGGTGTTTGCGTAAGAGTGCCTTCACTTTGTCCAATGCAGAACAGAGAGTTCTATAGTGAGGTGAGTTTTTGGAACTGTTCGCTTTGTGGTATAGAAAATAACGATTTTCGAAAAAAGAACGGGGAGACGATGACATTTGCGCATTGAGACCGTTATCGTCCGTCAGGTTGGGGAATAATTCAGAACAGTATTTTTCTTCGGTTTGTTTTAATAAAGTGAGAGATTGGGCCAAACACTTAACCCAAGTGGAAGCGCGAAAATTGAGCGGTTTACCAGCCATGATCTTATTGGGACTTCCCTTTTACTTTAACTTTTTATGTCATTTTTGTAAGTTTAATATAGAGTGATAGAATACTACTTGATCTTGGACAAGGAGACAGAAAGATTCTGGCGTTAAGTCGTCTTGTTCAACGCTCAAGCGCTAATACAGGGTCGTTCGCGGCTTCATTAGCGGCTGATGCCCTGACTGTTGCGAGGCTGACGGGTTTCCCGGGCAGCATAATGGCTTCCTCTGGTAATTTCGATTGGGCAATGACGGTGATTGCTGCCAGAATGGCAGGAAAAAATTTCATCCCTTGGAATCTGCTGGTATGAGTGCTAAGAACGGTGCAATTGCAAACGGAGGCGGATCCGTATTTCGCAGTCCGACCTTCATGGCGAACCGCGATGCGCCAATTCATCGCTGGGTTCCTTGGATTGCCGGGTACTCCAAACATTTTGTTGAGGATGCTCTGACCCGCTTTACCGATGGCCCGAGCGTGGTGCTTGATCCGTTTGCGGGCGTCGGTACTACTCTGGTCGAAGCCGACCTTTCGGGACACACTGCAGTTGGTTTTGAAATCAATCCCTATGCTGCTTTTGCATCCCAAACCAAGCTCAGGGCACACAGGGCAGCCCCCGCACGCCTGCGGGAAGCCGTTCAGGATTTCAGAGCTTTCATGTTCAAGGCACTGAAAAAAGATATCCAGCCAAGTGCCGCCCCACCTGATGCTTTCCGTACGCGCTCTCCGTTCTACAGCCCCAAGGTTCAGCACAAAGTTCTCTTAGCCTTGGATTTCATCAGCGAGCAAGATTCGCGGGTTGCCGACATATTCCGCTTGGCGTTTGCTTCTTCAATGGTTGATTTTTCCAACTACTCTTATGAACCGAGCCTGAGCCGCAAGGCGACCGTCGGCCGTCCCGAAGTGGAAGACTTTCCAGTGACTGAGGCACTGGGCGGAAAGGTATCCCAGATGGCAGACGATGTAGCTTGGTATCGGCGCGAACGTGTCACGGGACGGCGGCGGGACGGACGTGTTCTCAGGCAGTCCTTTTTCGATGGTTACCGTAGAATTGAGGAAGGAAGCGTAGATCTTCTGATCACGTCCCCGCCCTATCTTAACAACTATCACTACAACAGAAATACCCGTCCTCACCTGTACTGGCTGGGTTTCTGCGATTCTCCGCGTGACCTGAAGTGCCTGGAAGAACTGAACTTCGGCACCTATTGGCAGAATGCCCGGGATCAGGAACAGGTTGAACTGGTTCCTGAAATTGACGATACTGACATCCGTCGAACTCTTGCCGAGGTGCGCAGGCAGAATCCCGAGAAGGGAATCTACGGCGGACATGGCTGGGCCAACTACGCGACATTGTACTTTAACGACTGCGTGCGGTTTATTGAAGGTGCTAGGTGGTGTCTCAGGTCCGGCGCGACTGCTCTGGTCGTTCTCGGTAACAGCATTTTGCAGGGAGTTCCGGTTCCAACGGACCGTTTCCTTGCGAAAATTGCACGGTCACATGGTTTTGAAGTCATGGATATTCATGTTCCCCGGGACACGCGTGTGGGAAGCAGCATAGTTAACTCAAGCGTTCGTGCCGGAACAGTGAATGGTCATCGTTTATACGAATCTGTTGTTGAACTGCGGCGGCTATGACAGTCAAGCTCTACGACCCTCTTACTTACGATAATCTCATGGCCGGGCTGGTCATGCATTTTGAAAAACAGGCCGCGGTGCGGCTGGATTCCATAACTGGTATTGAAGGACCCGGAATTTACTCCTTATTCTACTCGGGGAGCTTTCATGCCTACGAGCCGATCTCGTCCAGCGAGAGGCCGATCTATGTTGGCAAGGCTGTTCCTCCCGGATCTCGGAAAGGAAGTCAGGTGGATGAAAGCATCCCGGTGCTCCAGCGCAGGATAAGAGAACACTCCAGATCGATTGGTCAGGTGGACAACCTCGAAATCTCCGATTTTTCCTGCCGGCACCTGTCCGTTGTTCCAGTCTGGATCACATTGGCGGAGCGTTTCCTGATCGATCATTACAGGCCTGTCTGGAACTTATGCCTCGACGGCTTTGGAGACCATGATCCGGGAAGCGGACGGAGGAACAGCCAGCGAAGCTGGTGGGATACTCTTCATCCGGGCAGGAGCTGGGCGGTCGGTCTGGGCGACTCCAAAAAACCGGAGGACGCCGAGAGGAAAGTGGCGGAGTTCTTCAAAATGATCGAGCAAGGGCGGATATAAAATCTGGACGTTCCCAGTGTAGTTTCCTAGTCAAGGAAGTGAGACCATGAAGACTGCCAGACTAGTTTCCTATAAAGATTTGCCCAAAGCTGATTTAGTAGTAGATGCTGTTTATGAGGGGTTCGGAACTCAGTTGTCCGGCGAGCCGGTCTCAAAATTGCTTAAAGTGGGTAATGTGGGTGGCTTTAGGGATTTAGGACTTGGGGAAAAAAAGAAGTTTGTAGTTCTCTACACCAGTGGAGAAAACAAGGACTGGCCAGATCAGTTGGATGTAAACACAGGCCGGTTTACATATTACGCCACTAACGGCAACAGGATACTGAAAAGAGTATTCGATTCGCTTCATTCCGACCGGTCAGAAATCCCGCCGTTTTTTGTTTTCAGAAAATCCTCCACAGTGGCCAGTTCCCTGTCGGTTCAGTTCAAGGGGCTTGCGGTGCCCGGATTTCTGGGTCTGCCTTCGACCGAAGACTTGGTGGCTGTCTGGAAAACGTCGAATGAACAGCGTTTTCAGAACTACAGGGCGGTTTTCACAATTCTCGATGTTTCAGTAATTACACGGGAATGGCTGAATAACCTGTGCAAAGGAAATGCGTTTACAGAAAATATGCCCGGTGTCTGGCGTGAATGGGTAGAGAAAGGCAGATACCGTGCTTTGACTTCCGAAAGCACAACTGTGGTTCGAAGCCAGGATTCGCAGATGCCTGATACACCGGATAAGATTCTTATTCTCAACACGGTATGGGAACACTTTAAGGAAGCGTCCAGAGAATTTGAGTTCTTCGCCTCTTATTTGTTCCAAATGCATGATCAGCGTGTGATCATTGACGAAGTCACTCACGCCTCTGTAGATGGAGGACGGGATGCCATCGGCAGATATCGGCTGGGATTGGCAGATGACCCTCTTTATGTCGAGTTTTCTCTTGAGGCTAAGTGCTATCGACCGCCGTTGATGAGCGACCAGAAACTGAACACCGTCGGAGTGAAGGAAGTCTCTAGGCTGATCTCAAGAATCCGCTATCGGCAGTTCGGCGTGCTGGTTACCACATCTGTCATAGGGAAACGCGCTTACGAGGAAGTGCGTAAGGACCGTCATCCAATCATATTTTTCTGCGGGAAGGATATTGCCGATATTTTGACGAAAAACGGCTTCAATACCTCTTCACGGGTCAAAAACATGCTTGAAGATAAATTCCCTGTAAGTTAAAAATGCGGCTGGGTATGGGATGCCGTGTGAAGCTTTACCCCATTCCATTTATCACTAAGACATGTTTCAAGGAAGTGGGATGATTTCTGAAGTGGAGACTGGCACAGATGGAGAACTATTCAAGAGGATTGAGTTTGGCAGGGTGGTGATCAGAGACGAGTATTCAACATGGACAAGCATAAATCTCAATATCCTGTTATCGACCTGTTTGCCGGCCCAGGCGGTTTAGGTGAAGGTTTTGCTGAACTGCGTACAGATGATTCCACATCTGTTTTCCGATCCATTGCATCTGTCGAAGAAGAAAAATTTGCCTATCAGACTCTGTTGCTCAGACACTTCTATCGTTCATTCAGGCGAGAAGATGTCCCGGACAGCTATTATGATTATCTGGCTTCCAGAATTTCCAAGGAAGAACTTGTTTCAGGCAACATTGAACACTGGAAAGAAGCCGAAAGAGCAGTACTGCAGATTTCTCTTGGTACGGAAAAACACAATGAAGTCAAAAAGTTGATTGAACAGCGGCTGCGGGGAAGAAACAGGTGGGTTTTGGTTGGGGGACCGCCCTGCCAAGCTTATTCTCTTGTAGGTCGTTCCAGACGGAAGGGGGATCCTAAATTTGAAGATGATGACCTGCATTTTCTCTACGAAGAGTACCTCCAACTCATCATTGATCACAGGCCTCCTGTGTTCGTAATGGAAAACGTTAAAGGACTGCTGTCAACTCGAGTAAAAAATGAATCTGTAATTGACAAAATAGTCGAAGATCTTTCCAGTCCCCAAAAGGCGGTCAGGAGGAATGGAAAGGGGCTGGAATACAAACTGTATTCTCTTTCCCATCCGGGAGAGATTAAAGGAGATGTTGACCCCAAATTCTTCGTGGTGAGAGCAGAAGATTATGGAGTACCGCAGGCCCGCCACAGAATGTTCATACTTGGGATCAGGTCGGATATAAAAATCCGGCCGCAGATTCTCGAAAAGAAAGAACCACCTGCAGTTGGACAGATAATAGGTAATATGCCCAGAATACGCAGCGGCGTGTCCCGTCAGAAGGACTCCGGACGATTATGGAGGGAAATAATTGCTTCTGCAAACAGTTCCGCCTGGTTTCCATCCCGGAATGAAAAAAACAGGTTAATTAAAAAAGTTATCAGGTTGGCTGTTCAGGAAATAAAAGTGTCTGACCTGCAGACTTCATCGAAAACTTACAGACCTCCTTCCGTTATGAGCAGGTGGTACTACGATGGGCATTTAGGTGACTTGATATCTCATGAGGCGAGAACCCATATGGAAAGCGACCTGCACAGGTATCTGTTTGTTTCTTCATATGGAGCTGCTTTTAAAACTTCACCGAAACTTGCCGATTTTCCCAGAGAGCTTCTGCCCGCACATAAAAACGTGCAGGCGGGCTGTCAAGGAAAAATGTTTTCGGACAGATTCAGGGTACAGGTAAAATCAGAAGTTAGCAGAACAGTCACGTCGCACATATCAAAGGATGGTCATTATTTTATTCATTACGATCCTGCTCAGTGCAGAAGCCTGAGCGTAAGAGAAGCTGCGCGTCTGCAGACATTTCCTGACAATTATTTTTTTGAGGGACCGAGAACGGCTCAGTATCACCAGGTGGGAAATGCTGTTCCACCGTACCTTGCAGTGCAGATTGCCGAGATAGTTAAAGAGGTGCTGGACAGAATGCCGGAGGACTGATGGCGGATATTCTCACCAAGGCAAAGCGCAGCTGGAACATGTCGCGCATAAAAGGGAAGGATACAAAGCCTGAACTATTGTTGCGAAGACTGTTGCACCGCAGAGGGTTCAGATTCTGCCTTCATGATAAGAAGCTTCCCGGAAGGCCGGATATCGTACTGCCGCGCTACAGAACGGTCATATTTGTTAATGGGTGTTTCTGGCACCGGCATTCGGGTTGCAGATATGCCTATACTCCAAAATCCAGACAGGAATTCTGGTCCAGTAAATTTGAGGCGACGGTAAAACGCGATAAGGAAAAAAAGGAAAAACTGAAAAAAGAGGAATGGAATGTAATTGTGGTATGGGAATGTGAGTTGAAGAAGAATGCTGATAAGATGGCCGATAAAATTTCATCAATGATAAAAAAAAAGAAAGATGCCAGCCAGTTGTAATTATTGGGAATTATGTATTTGGGTTGACAAACCTTTCTTAACCATGTAGTATTATAGGCAGTTAAGAAGGTTAGTTCAATGGGACAGAAACCCAAGTCAAAAAGAGAAAGAGTCAGTCTCTACGAGTTCATGGAGCGGTTCGATACGGAAGAAAAGGCGATGGCATACCTAGAGGAGCGGAGGTGGCATGGGCAAAGGAGTTGTCCGCATTGCGGTTCTGTTGAAACCAGCGTTTCTTCTCATAAGAAGATGCCTTACTGGTGTAAGGGTTGCCGTAAGTATTTCAGCGTCCGTACCGGAACCTTGATGGAGGGAAGCCATATCAAATATCGCAAGTGGATGATGGCTGTTTATCTAATGTCAACTTTTCTCAAAGGCGTATCCAGTACGAAACTTGGAAACGATATAGGCGTACAGCAGAAGTCGGCATGGTTCCTTGCTCACAGAATCCGTCAGGGATGGGTTAACAACGCAAGCCAGTTTTTCGGACAAGTAGTCGAGATTGACGAAGCTTATCTTGGCGGACTTGAGCGCAACAAGCACAAAGACAAGAAGACCAAGAAGGGGCGGGGTCCGGTCGGAAAGGAAGCGGTCATTGCCGTCAAAGATAGGAAGGACAAGAAAGTAAAGGCTTTACGTGTGGAAAGCACTGACGCTCAAACGCTTCACTGGATAATCATTGACACCGTGGCCAAAGGTACGACCGTTTGCACCGATGAGCATAGAAGCTACTCGGGGATTGAGAAGCACGGGTTCAAGCATGAAACTGTTTATCACTCCATCGGGGAATACGTGAGAGGGGAAGCTCACACAAACGGCGTGGAGTCCTTTTGGGCGTTGCTCAAGCGTAGATACTACGGGATCTATCACAGAATGTCCGCCAAGCATCTTCAGAAGTACATAGACGAGTTCTCAAACTGTATCAACGTCCGCCAGCTCGACATGATGGACCAGATAAACGCTACGATTGCCGGATTGATAGGAACAAAGAGAATCAGTTACAGGGAGGTGGTCTCGCAACTGTGAATTGCTCAATCTGTCGAGGTAGTCTATAATCTTGAGAAGCAAGATTTCTATATAGTTTTTGCAACAATATGCCTACCTCTTACAAGTCAAGTGGGATCAGTCCATACAAAGATTTCACAACAAGATTAAAACTTCTGATAAGCAAAAATCCCGAATTGATAACTACTACACTGAGCAACATATTTACTATGAGGCTCATTGGAAACAAGACGCATGGAGATTTAGCCGAAATAGCCATATCAGAGTTTATAAACCAGTACATGTATGATTTTCACTCTACTCATGTTGGCAAAGACTTGTATAGAGCTAAATCACATGAAGAAGACATTAAGATAGTAAACGAGATAGACAAACAAGAGTTTCCCGTGAGCTTGAAGGCGTATGGAGATGGCCCGCTTCAATTATCAACAGATAAGAACTTCAAGATGTTCCCAAGACTAGAGAAGGAAGGTAGCGTCATCTCCGATACAGATAAAATTGCGGGGATTTTTTCCGATTCTGCCTTTTCCGATTTTCGGAGCATTAACGTACTGCCACTTATATATGATGAAAAATCAAACAGGTGTAACATCCTAGTATTCGATTATGAGAAAGCAGCAACGAGAACAGTCAGAATATCCCGTGAATCGAAAGGTAAGGGCAGGAAGCATCCTGTTTTCCGGTTCTATGACTCCGACGATTCTTACATTTGCGAAGTGCGTTACGGAGATGCAACCGCTAATGCTCTACAGCGAGGATTATGGACACACACGAAAAATGGGTTGAACTACTTTGATAGCATAACAAATGGGTGGATAGACTATTCCCACAATTTAGTGTTAGTGGAATTGTTCTCTAACGCACTGGTTTCATCGGTTGCGGGACACCAAAAAGCACTTGAACAGGTCAAAGAAGATATTAAGAACTTAAAGAGCAAATTGACACAATGAGCAGGATGATACAACGGCAACTGTTTTGTGGCAACGGCAATGACAAAAAACTGAAGACTGAAGGCGTGAAGTATATAGGTTCTAAATTGAAATTGTTGCCACACATAATCAGACTGATAGAGAGAACTGGAGCGAAAACCGTTTTTGATGGCTTTTCTGGTTCTACTCGTGTTGGTCAAGCGTGTGTACAATCTGGATATAAAGTAATTTCTAACGACATAGCGGATTGGTCTTACACTTTTGGCAAATGCTATTTGCAAAACAAGAGCAATCCATGCGAGTACAAGCCTCTAATAGACCATCTCAATTCATTGCCACCTGAAGACGGATGGTTTACAGAAAACTACGGGGGTGAAGTAGCGGAGGGGGAATACAATGCAATTCAAGCGGATGGCACTAAAAAACCCTTTCAGAAAAAGAATACAAGAAAACTTGATGCGATAAGAAGGGAAATCGACGAATCTAATCTTGATGAGATAGAGAGAAGCGTAGCATTGTCCAGTCTGATCTTGGCACTCGACAAGGTAGATAACACGCTTGGGCATCATGTCGCTTATTTGAAGAACTGGTCTCCGAGGTCATTTAAGGATTTGACGCTTGAGGTTCCCAGAGTTTGGGTAAATTCTGCGGAAAACGAGGTATTGCAGGGCAATATCTTTGATATTCTTCCCACAATAGACGCTGAACTTGCTTATTATGATCCTCCCTACGGTTCAAACAATGAGAAAATGCCTCCCTCCCGGGTTAGGTATGCGTCTTACTATCATTTGTGGGAAACTATCTGCAAAAATGACCAGCCGGATCTTTTCGGGAAAGCGTTAAGAAGAAAAGACACTTCTGACACTGTTTCAGCATCGGTATTTGAGGAGTTTCGCAAAAATGGAGACGGCAAGTTCATAGCAGTTGAGAGTATAAAACAGTTGTTAAAAGAAACCCCTTGCAGGTGGGTTATACTTTCCTATAGTTCAGGAGGCAGAGCTACTGCTTATGAACTGAATGAGTCTATAAAGGCATTTGGCAGACTGGTAGATATAGTTGAGATTCATTATCAAAGAAATGTTATGTCTAAAATGAAATGGACTAATGAATGGTTGCGAGATGCGAATGAACCAAATAGGGAATTTTTGTTCTTGATCGAGAAATAAGGAGGTAGGACTATTGCCTAGCGAGGACGAAAAAGGTCAGGAGATTCCAAGTATGGCGGATTTTGATATTGACGATGTTTTCTCAATTCTGCTTGGGAGTCCGCCCGAAAAAGATGTTTATTTGAAAGATGATTCTGAAGAAGAACACGAATGAAGATTAGCGGGGAAAGAAAGGTTTGTCAACCCAAATACATAATTCCCCTAATTATTTATCAAGAATCCCTAACTCTTAGAATCAGTAATAGTTTTTAAATATTGACAAGATTTTTACATGAGGAATACAAGTTAAAGAGATTCCTCTGACACTATTGCCTGAAGATTTAGTTTCCTAAAACCGAAGCATTCCGGGACGAGCTCCGTGGCTGTGGATATGATATATAAGATCATTGAGCAGTTGTTCGCGTAGGCGGTAGCGAACATTTTTCCGTTCCGCAAATTTTGGTGGCAGAGAAACCGGAAAGCGGGCATTCACGTATAAATAGACAGTGGAACCATCTTTTTCGAAAGGTGGACTGACCCATAATGCTTTTGGGTGTCCTCTTAATGGGTATGGTAGTTCAAGACCAAGGTAGTACGGCAGCGTTCCTGGTCTGTTCTGCGCGTAGTCGCAGACAGCTTGGCACTGTATCAGAACCCAACTGAGTTTTTTTCTTGGGTTCTTACAGAAAAACTGTTTCTCTGCTGTCTTTTGTTGCTTGAAGCCGAATTGCTTTTCAAAATTCTTCTTTGAAAACTCCTCAGGTAAAGCGATAACGGAACCGTTTCTGGCTCCGTTGTCAGTTGCAGGATCAATCTGGACCAGACGATTAAGTCTGGCGGCTTTTTCCAGTGAGAGAGAGCTTTCGATATCCGAACTGTCAAACGCTTTTTGCCAGATATCTCGGTCATCATTTTTCAAATGCATGGAAGCAATACGGTCAGTCAGAATGGGTAACAGTGCTTCATTCACTGCATGAAAACGGTCGTTTTCAACATGGTTTCTGCCAACTGCACCAACAGCCAAATGAGCAAGTATCCTGCTGACTTCTTTGTCTCTGTTCTGTTTTCCCACTAGGTCAAAAATTGAAGAAACAGTGTCTCCCGCAGCACCTAACACCATCTCTTCCCAGTTGAGTAATGCAGTAATCTGTGGAAACCGGTCAAATGAATTGGTTATCTCTTCAACCAGTTTTTCAATATTCAGAGAATTTCCTTCTGTCTTTTCGCGAAGAACTTTTTTGTCAATTGCTATAACGTCGAGCGGCTTCGGCGTATCTGTCGGCAGTCTTTCATCAAGAAACTCGCGCAGAGACTTTCCATCTTCAGGATATTGTGTCCAAAGAATCAGGAGATAAGGGCCAGAAGGTTTGATTGTGTCCAAGATCAAACTTCCTATGGTACTGAAATGTTGTGCGCTATCACCGCCGGGCCCGGTTTCATTCAGGTGAAGATCAGCGAATATTACTCTTGCGTGAGGGCATGAACTAATATTCTCTGTATCGCCTGTAAAATGGAATGGCAGACATGCTGCTCCGTAACGATTAATGCCTTCAGTCAACTCATCCAGATCTTCCTGATTATCATCAATAGTTATAATTCTTGGCGCTGGTCGTATCATTCTGCTTCCTTAAATATCAGGGCCATTACCGCACCGTCAAACCCATCGGGCAGCTCTACTTCTCCTAGTTGAGGAAATACGAGTTGCCCGCCGTTTAACTCCATCGCTAAATTAGCATAATACAGGCCAAGCCCCATGCCGTCGGGTTTTCGAGTGAAAAACGGACGCACCAGATTCTGAGGATCATCGCCTTGGAATCCGGGTCCGTTGTCTGCGACCACGATAGCTGGTCCGGCTTCAAAATCTCTTGATAGGCCGATGTAAAGCTTTCTTTGGTGAGGGCTCTTCTTAGATGGAGTGTCGTGCCATCGAACCCTCAGCCAGTAAAGAGAATTGTCAATGAGATTGCCTAATGCACCTAGTACAAGTCCGAATGCGAAACGGGAACTGAAACCTTCTTCTTTGCTGTCCAGTAACGGGCAGTTAAGAGCAATATGGTGGTGGCGAAGCCGGAGTGCGCTGTTCTGTCGTGCCATCCTGATAAGTTTGCTGGCCTCATGCAGTTTTTTGCTGTCCCGCCGGAGCAATGCCGAAAAACCGTCAAGAATTCTCATTAGTTCTTGAGTCTGGCGGGCGGCTTCATCTATATCTGCTCCTTCAGTTATAACCTGATGAATTGTCCGTACTCCTCGTTCCACTTCGTGGAACACTACGGCCAGATTCAGCCCTGACATGCCTGCGGAGAGCAGGATTTCCTGCATGCCCCGATAGTTCTTTTCAATCCTGCTGAGATAGGGCTTGAATTCTTTTTTCACTCCCCGTCGGTCAAGTGCATGTTCAAGCTCTTTTATTAATTTTTCGATCCTGTCCATAGTGGAGTCTTCAGGTTTTCCCGTGAGTTTTCTGATTCGTTCCTTGTCTAGCTGACGTTCCTCTTCTAAGGCCGCAAGAGCACCAAGGACAATGCGGCGCAGCTGGCTGCAGGAGTCGTTCTCGACAAAACCTTCTCTGTTGGTTTTTTCAACAAGTCCCGAAGAATGCTCCAGTGACAGGTGTATTGCTCCAAGAATGATGTTGCGGCTGATTCGGCGTGTAGGAAAATTTACACGACGAAGATCAAGACCAAGCCAGTCGTCTCCCTGTTCTCCGTAGTTATATACTCTGATTCCATCTCGATAGACTCGCACGCCACCCGTTTCATCCAGATAACTGGTCAGCAACTGAACATCTGTGAATTTTCTAATAACTTCCTTTTCTCGGTCATACACATAAAACTCACCGCTTACAGGGCCGATACCTCGAGTCGTGGACTTACTGGCAACCACCTTTTCGGTCTTTTTGCCGTCTTCAGATTCAGGAGGAAGTTTCAGCAAGTCACCAGATTTCTTGACTGTTCTGGGAACCAGTTTAAACCCCGGCACCTGTCGAAATTCATAACACCAGTCAAACCCCCCTTTTTTGTCCAGCTTGAATGAAAATTTCCATATTGCACGGTTCAGGATTTCATATATATCCGGCAGGTCAGATATCCATGTCTCATGACCGGGAATTTTCAGAACAGCGTTGAAGCTTCCGGATTCCCGGAACGGGGAACATATGGATGTGATTTGATTATAAAGTCGCCTCACTTTGCCGCGGGTCCAGTCGGTTTTGCGCAACTCCCGGATTTCAATCCGGGTTCCCGTCTTCTTTTTAGTAAACACTTTTGGATTCCGGGCGATTATTTTCACAGGAGCTTTATCCAGAAATGGCTTTTCAATCAGACTGTTCCAATCTATTTCTACTACGTATTCTTTGCAATTCTTGGAACGGGTTACCATGCTTATCCGGTTTCCAAGCTTGTGAACCGCAAAACGTCCAAGTCCTTTCTCCCCGAGAGGAAGACGGTTGTGGATAGGAGTTCTTTTTTTGTCGTGTCTTTGTTTTCGACGATGTTCATCGCCAGGTACGAGCCAGACTGACTTCAGGACATCAAGGTTCATTCCTTCTCCGTCATCAGAAACGGTTATCATCGAGTCTCTGTCTGTGTTCAGATCCAAACGGACAACGACTTCATTTGCGTCTGCATCATAGGCGTTTTTAACCAGTTCAAAAATTGCCAGACGATCATTGGCAATCAGTTCGTCTCCAAGCAGACGCAATATTCTGGCACGGGGACGGAATGACTGACTGATTTCTCTTTGAATCGGTTTGCTCATAATAATTTGAACATCTGTTTTCAAGAACAAATTATAACTGAGTTCTATATTTGAAAGGTGGAGAAGGAAAAATATTGCCCGTTGAAGTACAATTCAGGGAATTATTTTAAGATGACTTGTTCCACCCTGAGTTTTCTCCCCTCCTGTGTTACGAGCGAAGGCACCTTTTCAATCTGAAGTCTTCTGAGCATAAAAGGAGTTGCTTTGTATACTGTCTGGCCCGCAAGCAAGGAAGCTCTCCGGATATCGCCGTTGGTGAGCAGCAGAATCGGTTTTCCACCTTTTTTGCCTATTTCCTCAAGTGCCATTTTCACTTGGTCCTCCCTCAGCACCATGATGCTTTTTGAAAGCGGGACGTGATCAAGCGGATTTACTGTGCCCGCGGGAAAAATTATTTTCCCCGTGTGGTCGTGGAGCGGATTCCGCACGTTCACCGAGGGGTCGACATAACGCACCCGCTCTTCCGTGGCCGAGGGGATGTCGAGAGAAACAAAAGAGTGCCGGGCGTAGGACTCCTCGAGTTTTCTCTCCATGCTTTCCCGAAGCGCCCGCATGTCGATTTCCCCGGCCTTTCTCCGCACATAGGAAAGCATGTCCTCTTCCTTTATCTCGTAGAGGCGCCCGTGAACCCCGAGATCTTTCCCCGAGGCCCGGCTCGGCACCGAGAAGGACTGGACAAGAAAGACCGAGGCTAGAACAAGGGAAACCCACGCCCGACTATCCATGATTTTCTGACGAACCCCCAGTATCTTGAGTCATAGCTTCTTTCTCCCTCTCCCAGAACGAAGTAGCTTCCGGCGGGAATCACCCCGGAAAACCGGAAGCTCGAAACGGCGACCCCGTTTGAGTCATGCCCGCTCGCGACGGCCACTCTCTCGCCGTTTATGTAGAACTCCACTCCTTCCGTCCTGAGCGTGTCGCCTGGGCAGCCAACGAACCTCTTCGCGAAAACCGTTCCGTAATCCCAGTAGGGATTGCGGACGTTCAGGCGAAAAAGCCCTATTTCCCCGGGCCCGCAGGAGGCTTCCCCGCCCCTTACGGTGAGAAACGCCCGGTGGGGAAGCGACCCCGATACGTTAAACGAGACGCGGATCTCGAAGAGATACGCCCCCGCGAGCAGAGCAAGGACCAGGAAAACCGAAACCGCCCCCCGCGCTCCCATGCAGGCCCGAAGAAACTCACTCACTTTTCTCTCCCCGCGCCGAGAGCTTCTCGAGTATCTCCCCGGTCACGTCGCGGCCGCCCCCGAGGACCGACTTAGCGTCAAACACGAGATAGCCTTCCTTTTCGTAATCGGCGAGAACCTCCCCGAAGCGCACGAAGAACCGCCCGACCCGCTCCTCCGCCTCCTCGCGCGATAGCTCCCCGCGGAGCACCCTAGAGAATATCCTTTTACGCTCCTCAGAGACCACCTCCTCAAGGTCTATGAAAACCACTTTCTCGTCCCTCTTCTCGGCCGCGCAGGAGAGGACCCCCGCGGCACCAAGGACCGCGAGCGCCACAAGCAGGACCGGAACCCCGATTTTCCTCATCTCCTCCCCCTAGAGGTCTCGACGCAGCGCTCTATCGCCTCGTGCACTTCCATCCCCTCCGATATGAAGCCGTTTAGAAGGGAGACGTCGTCCGGGTTCGTGGTGTAGGTCCAGTAGGAAAAAGGATCCACAACTAACCTGCCGAGGCCCATGCCGCGCTCGCTGTTGTATATGAACACCTCTGAGAACTCCCCGGGGCGCGTCGAGAGCGTAGAGACAAGCTCCCCGAAGTAATCCCCGAGGAGAAGCTTCCCTCCCCTTTTTATCTCCTCCACGCTTTCCCCCTTCTGGCGGAGCATGAACATCCAGGCCGAGTTCTCAAGCACCGACTCCCCGAGATCCCCCGCCCTGTAGAAGTCAAGCAGGCTCTGGGTTACGGAGACGAAGGCGCCGTTATACTTCCTCGCCCTGCGGTAGCCGTGCGCTATGAACTCGCCCGAGAATCCCCCGCCGAGAAGGTCCCACGCCTCGTCTATTATCGCGAGCTTGCGCCGCTCGCGGCCGCCGAGGTACATCTCCCTCTCTATGTGCCAGATGATCATGAGCACCACGACGGTCTGAAGCTCGGGCTTTGACTTGAGTTCCTCTAGCTCAAGCACGTTAAGGTCTTTCTCGAAGGAGAGGTTTGACGGTCCCTCGAAAAAGCGCCCGTACTGCCCGCGGGAGGAATAGGCGTAGAGCATGTGGGCCAGGTCCTCGGACCTTCTGTGCGGGTCGGAGATAGAGGACAGGGCCTCAACGACGTCGTCTATCCGGGCCTCGGGGCCGCGCTTATCCCACGCCTTCTTTATCGCTTCCTCGAGAAGCGATTTCCCGAGGTCCCCTATTTTCTCGGACGGCGAGGCCATCTGGGCGAAAAGGGGCTTAAGCAGCTCCATGTCCTCGTCTATGTCCGTTATGCGGGAGAAGGGGTTAAGGGAGATCCCGCTTTTCTCGTCAAACACCACGAACTCCCCGCCCACCAGGCCGCAGAGCTTCTCGTAGGAGCGCCCTATGTCTATCACGAACACCCGCGCCCCCTGGGAGAGATACCCGGTGATCATGTCCGAGGTGAGAAAGGACTTTCCTGAGCCCGACTGGGCGAACACCGCGCAGTTGTAGTTGGAAGCCGAGCTGAAAAGATCAAGCTTCATTATCTGTCCCCTCCTAGATATCAGGGTAAGCGGCCCCGAGCCGCTCCCCTTCCAGTCGGACATCACGGGGACAAGGGAGGCCCCGGCCGAGCTCTGCATGGTCGAGTTCCGCCTGAGAAGCTTCGCGAGGGCGGGTTCCCCGCCGAGCGGGAGGCTCTCGAGGAGAAGGGGGAGCACTATGTATCTCTCCTCGCGGAGATCGAAGTTCCGCGCCCTCCATATTCCCGTAACCATCTCCTTTACCTTCTCCGCCTCCTCCGTGCTTCGGGTCCTGAGAAAGAGGCTTAGGGACCCCGTGACCAGCCCCTCGTCCTCAAGTGCGTTAACCAGAAAATCGAAATTCTCGGCCTTTCTCCTTAGCCTCGGTATGAATCTCGTCACAAGGCCGAAGCTCTGCTGCTTCACCATGACGGCCTTGGTCTTCACCTCGGAGGCTTTCTTTCTCTCGGGGATCACGAACCCCGCCTGGAGGAAGAAGTACGCGGGCACCTGCGAGAGCCCCCGCAGGGGGTCTCCCAGCAGCTCGTGGAACTCATCAAGGGAGAAGTGCTCGGGCATGGACGCAGGGGAGTATCCCCGGAGGCGCGCGTCCCCGAGCGAAATCTCCCCGGCCCGCACCTCTATTTCGGTCTCGCGGTCTATTACCTGGCTTCTTATTTCCTTGTCCGGGTCGTAGGGGCCGCCTCCCGGGCGCCCGAGGTAGTAGGGGTCGTCATACCAGCGCGTATCGGGGTTAAGCGCCTCGCGGAGAATGAGGATCAGCTGCGCCGGGGGCAGGTCGCGCGGGTAAAGCTGCGCGGAGCTTAGGATCCCGGCCACGTTTGCCCCGAGCTTGCGGGCGTCCTCCGTGTGCTTCTCCCACGCGGGTTCAGCGACCTTGTTATTGCCGGGGCCCGGGGGAATCCTTATCGACACCAGGAAGCGGAAGTCCCTAGCGGGAACCCCGACCCTCTCCCGCATCCCGAGTGTGTAGAGCCGCTTTCTCTCGGCGGCGATCTCTTGGCAGATCCTGCCCTGCACCGCCTCTTCCTCGGGGAAAAGCGGGGATATGAGCTCGGAGGCGAACACGTGGAACTTTACCGACGTCCCGGGCGGGAGCACCCGGTCGCCGAGCATCCCGCCCAGGATCCTCTTCGTGTCCTCCCCGGCGAAAAGAAGGGGGTTTATCTCCCACGCAAAGCCGCACGACGCGTCGGCCAGCACGTACATCCCGTCCTCCCAGGCCACGTAGGGAAGGTAGCGGGAAAGCGAATCCCTCTCGGCAAGCCCCCGGAGGCGCTCCTTCGCGACGCCCATCAGGGGGCCCTCCCCGCTTCGAGAAGGCGTATTTCCTCGGGATAATCTTCCGGCCGCCCCCCGAGCGGAACGGTCCTCCCGTCAATTGTCCACCGTCCCCGGCCCGAGACCGCGTAGACGTACCTGCCTGAGTGAAAGACGCCCCGGGCGTCCTGCCACGGGGCTATCCAGAGGCGTATCGTGGGAGGGGGAACGTAGACGGGTATCGACTCTTCGGCCCGCGCGGCCTTTCGCTCTTCCTTTCTCTCCCCCGCCCGCCTGCGGGCGTTTTTTCCCGCGCGGAACGCCCCGCCTTTCAGGAACCTTCTCCACGCGGCCGGGCGCACGGTTTTTTCGTTCTTTAGGGCTTTTGGGAAAGGGCGCTCCCCGCTTCCCCGGCCGGAAGCCGCCTCGGCGTAAACCTCGGAGACGCTTTTGCACGAGTAGCCCTCCTCGACCGGGCAGCCGTAGCGGGACGACCCGCCGGCGCAGCCGGCAAGAAGCAGGGAGCAGAACACAAGCAGGGCGGCTAATCTTCTCATTTCTCTTTTTCCCCCGCGGCGTAGGCGGTTTTTCTCGGAACAAGTTCCGTCCCCTCGGTTATGATCACGTCGACTCGGCGCCCGGCGTCTATCTCTATTACCGGAAACACCTCCTCGGCGAGCTTCAGGTAGTATTCGGCGAGAAGCCTTCCTGCCTCCCCCGCTCCTCCTCCGATTCCCGTCTTGACGAGATCCTCCGAGCTCCTTGAACTCACGGTGAACGTTCCCCCCGCGACCACTCCGGAGGTCGAGTTCGAGCTCTCGACCGCCCCGCCGAACCCCGAGGCGAATCCGGCTAGGATTCCGCGCGAGAGCATCTTTCCCTGTTTCGAGACGAGCCTTCCGCGGATCCCCGTCTTTCCGTCCTCCCCGGCCACGTATCCCTTTATTCTGGTGTCTATCGCGTCCCCCGAGCGAAGCACGCAGGCTATTCTCTCGAGCCTTACGTACGCCCTCTCGCTCGCGAGCTGCCCGTAGCCCGCTCCCGTGACGTGGCAGCGCGCTATGTCCATGCGCCGCAGGCCGGGCAGGCGGGAAGGTTCCGCGAGATGTATCAGCACGGGGTGGGGGTTTCGCGCGGCGGCGGTCGCGGTCGGAGCGTCAAGGCCGCTTAGAAGCACCCCGGGAACGAAGCTTCCCGAGGGAATCCAGTTAAGCAGGGCGGGTTCTGCGGCGGGCCCCTCGGCCGGGGCACCCCCGAGGGGGGAGAAAACCCGTATCGGGCTTTTTGTCTTCGGGGGCACGGGCGGCGTTTCCGCCGCGCCCGGCAGTGGGGAAGCGGGAGGGAATCCCGCTTCGGGTGAGGTCTCGTCCCCGGCCGGCGGAGGGGGGTAGGGGTATGGTTCGGAAGATTCTTTCCCAAGCTCTCCAAGGGCGGCGGAGACGGCCTCAAGTTCCTTTTTTATCTCTCTCTGCTCGGTCTCTATCATCCCGAGGCGCTTTTCCCCCTCTATGCGCCATTTCTCCCGCGCGAGGTCAACTCCCCGCAGGATCTTTATGCTCCCCCGCGGCTTTTTCTCCCCAAGAAGCCCCTTGTCCTCCCCGCCGAGCAGCAGAAGAAAGAGGGCCACGACGAAAAAGGCGGACAGCAGAGCCGCAGCGGCGAGCGTCTGGCGTTTTCTTTCGGCGTAGATTTTCCGGATCTTCCCGATCATCGCCGAGGCTCCCTTTTCGTGACCACGAAAATCCTTCCCGACTCCCCCGGCTCAAGCCGGTCGCTCTCCATTCCCACGGCCACGATTTCGGGGCCGGAAAGAAACATCCTTTCTGTGAGCGCGGCGGTTTTGGAGCCTGAGTTCCTGATGACGTAGAGCGAGGCGGAAAAAGGGGGTGACGCCATCTCTCCGCGGCGCGCGATGCGAAGCGAACCCGTGAACTTCTCTTCCTTTTCTGAAATCTCCCCGACCGGGGAGCCGTCTGTGGCGAGCGCGAGAACGAGGTCCGTTATGGCCTTTTCGTAGGGAAGGGCTTTCGGGCCTTCCGCCGCCTCCCCGGGCGGGCCGGGGGGCGGCGCGGCCTCGTCCCTCATTATGACGGTGCGCGAGGGCCTGTCCTCGGGCGAGAGCAGCAGCGTGAGCCTTCTTTTTTCGGTCAGGATTATGAGTTCCGCCGGGTCTTCCGTTCTAACGAGCGCAGAGCGCCCTATTATCTTCACGTCAATCGACCCGTCTGAGGAAAAAGCGTTTATTATGGTTTCTGGAAGCTCGATCCTGTTCGTGTCGGTGCGCGATACGCCGAGCGATACCGGTTCCCCCTCGCGGGTTTTCCCGAGGTCTATCGTGAGAGCGGCCGCCGTAGCGGCGAAAGCGAAAAACGCTGCGGCCAGGACGGCGAGGACGCGCGGGGCGGGGTCAGTGTTCATCCGCTCCCTCCACTCCTTCGTTTTCGATAAGTCCGGTTACGAGCGGGCGGTTGTTCGCCCCGAGCTCGAAGCGGACCCTGTAGACGACCTCCCTCTGGTCGGTCACCACGTTTCCCACCACCCTGGTGCGCCGTCCGCTCACCGCCACGACCGCCCCTTCCTCCTCTATGGCCACCGTTTTCGGGAAGAACGCCTGGGCGACCCCGCTTGCCTTTATCTCCTTTGATTTTTCAAGCAGGAATCCCGAGATGGGGTCGTAGCTCTCGGGGTGTACGTAGAGGAGGAACTGCCTCACGTTGAAATCCACGGTTTCCGCGGTGAAGGACGCAACGAAGGGAAGGAGGCTGAGCGCCCACTGCTCTGTGTAGGCGAGCGAGGCCGCCCCCGCCGCGCTCACGGTGAAGCCCTTCTGCATGTACTCGGGCACGTGAACGTGCACGGTGGTGCGCTCGGAGAGCTTTTTCATGTGGCAGCCCTGAAGCGCGACCGTCACGCAGAGCGCTCCCACGGCGAAGCGCAGCAGCCCGTTTTCCCGGGCGAGGTTAAGCCATCTCTCGCGGAAGGTGCGTATAAGCATCACTCAAAGAACCTCTCCCTGTGGCTCTCGGGCCTCACCGCCGAGAGTCCGTACCAGTAGGCGAGGTGAACCAGAAAGGCGCTTCCCCGCCCGGACTTAAGGCGCTCGAGCAGCCAGGAGAGGGCAAATCCCCCGAGCAGCCCTCCGAGCGTCTGGCCCCCGAGGGCCCCGACCACGAACGCTCCGCTGAAGAGCGCCACCTCGTCGATCTCCCACCAGAATATCTGCGGGGGGTCGTCTATGTATCTCGGGATCCTCGTTCTCATCTAGAACGTCCCCGTGGCTATTCCCTCTATGAGCGACGGGCCGAGGGAGACCACGAGCGCCACCCCTATCCCCGTAAGCGCGGGGAAGAGGGTCTGGCGCATTATGGAAGCCCCGAGACCTATTATGAACGTGCAGAGAGCGAGCAGCCTTCCCAGGTAGCCGGTGGACCATCCCTTCACCTTGTCGTAGATGCTCTGGAACTCCGTGCCCGTGGTTCCCCCGAGCGCAGTGTCCGGGAAAAAAAGCGCCAGCGCGACCACCGTTAAAAGCGCGGCCGCGGCGACGCGGGGAAACTTTGCTTCGGATGTTTTCATCTTAGCTTCCTCCTTATTAAGTGGTTTTCGAGTGTCGCAGACATTGCTGTCTGCCTGATTGCGAATGCGGCATGTGTCCGTCTGTTTTATTCCGTTATGTCGATTCTGTCGTTAAGCCTCTTCGGGGAAGCGGAAGCCTCCCCGTCTCTTCCGTCCCTAGGACGACGGCTTATCAAGAGAGTTTCTGCGCCGCCGGGCGTTCCCCGGTTTTTTCAGGACCGGGAAATCGACGCCTCCCCACGCCTTGACCACGGCGTCGAATTTCTCTCTGCTGAGAGGTTTCCGCGGAAGCATTTCCGCCGAAAGCCCTATTATCATCTCGGCGATATCCTCAACCTCGAAACCGGTTTCCTCCGCGTCTTCTCGAAGAAGGGAGTAGTGTCTCTCCGATATGGAGACGGCCGTTTCTTCCTCCAGGTCCTCCGCGCAGTTAGAGATGCGGTCCATCTCTATCAGCATCTCGAGATACTCTCCCGGCCCGAGCGCCCTCTTGCGCGCTTCGCGCTCGAGTTGCCCGTACGGCACGCGGTCAATAGTCAGCGTAACGTTCTTTTCTTTTCCGTTTTCGTTGTTCATCTGTATAACCTCCATCTGTATGATTTTTTTGAACGGACAGATGCCGCCCGGTTGAGTTTATTTATTTTTTCCGCCCGCGGGCAAGACACGGCTCGACGGAAGTAACCCGGCGAAGCTCGGCGCTTTTCCTTTTTTCAAGCTCGGAAAGCGGCACGTCGAACGCTTCAGCGAAAACGGGCACCCAGAAGCCGCCTTTTCTTATTTTCTTTCCCTCGTGCTCGTAGTTCCAGAAGGCGGCGTAGTAGCCGTCGCGGACCCCTTCGCCCACCCAGTTGCGGGATTTAAGGGAGTTTGTCACTAGGAGCTTCGCCCGAAGCTCCGCGGGGCGGGACGGGTCGAAAAACCTCATGTCCGCTATCTCCTCCCGCTCCATGTGCTCCCTTACCCCGTCGAAAAGGTAGTGGGGACAGACGTAGACGATCCCGTTTGTGGAGGAGATCGCCCGGGCGAAGGGAGCCTCCTCGAGCGCCGCCTCGTTTATCGCGGGCCCCACGTGGTCGTTCAGTATCCGGGGTATGTCGCGGAGCAGCCACTCGGGAGGCTCGTCATCCGTTGTCCCGTCGGGGGGCGCGGCCGCCGTGCGCGGGCTTTTGCGCGCCCCCGAGAATTCCTCCTCCCGTGCCGCCGTATCCGCCCTTTTTAGGTTCTTGAGTATGGGGTCGGGCGAGTTCGCGCTTCTGTGATGGTTCCTGACGGCGTCCACCACGAAGCGAAGCTCAAGGGCGGCCCTCTCTCCCCCACACTCCATTATCCACGCGTTAAGCGCCCTCGCCGATGCCGCCGCGTGGTCATCCTTCACGTAGCGTCCGCCCTCGGGGCGCAGGTGCTCCATTTTTCCGATATCGTGGGCCAAAGCCGCGATGAGATGCTTTCCGTAGAGGACCTTCTCGGTGTAGAGCGAGTCGTGTATTTCCCTCATGCACCGCGCCGCCCGAAGCGAGTGGTCAAGCAGGGTGACGCGCGAAAATCTCCTGGCGGTCGGCGCAAACGCGCTTTTCCCGTCCCCGGCGACCACGCTTGAGCAGAGGCCGTGCTCGTCAAGCTCGAGGAGAACCCTCTCCATCACCGCAAGTTCGCGCCTTTTCTCAAAGAGGCGGCGGTTGGGTTCTATCTCCTCCGTCCAGAAGGCCCGGGTCCTGGGATTTTTGAAGACGGGTGCGGACGCGGGTTCCCGGTCAGAGAGCACCGCGAGCCCCGCATCGCTTCTGAGCCAGAGACTCTCCGCTAGGGTCTCTATGGTTCCTGCCCGCGCGCCGTTTTCTCTTTGCGGGGCTCTCCTCGCAGAAGCCGTCGCGAACTCTACCGTTTCGGCTCCGCTTCGTTTTTCTTTTCTTTGTCTCAGGGCGAGCGCGCAGAGCGCCGCGCCCAGGCAGATGCAGAGAAGCGAAAAGGCGGCTGCCGTGTCCCAGCCGATCGCCACTTGGGGAAGGTATTTCATTTTCGCGTCCTTTTTCCTCCTCATCGGTCTTTTATCTCCGGGAACCGTATTTCGTCGCACGGACGCACGTCAAGGGTCCTTCCCCTGTACATGCCGTCGAAGGTAAAGGCGTAGAATTCCCTTCGCCCGAGCCTGAGAAAGCTCTCGGGCGGCACCCTGCTCTCCTCTATCTCCCTCACGCTGAGACCCCCGCCGAGGCTCATTATTGGGGAGAACCTTTTTCTCATTCCCGCTAGGCGGGAGGCGTAAGAGGCGGTGTTGGGGTCGTTGACGCGGAAAACTATCTTGGTGTTCGTGTTGTCGAGTATCTTTCCCGTATAGGCCGGGCCGAGTTCGGCCACGAGGTCCTGCTTGCTCTGGGTCAGCATGTGAAGCCACACCCCGGCCCCGCCCGCCTTGTTGAAAAGGTCGTCTATTCCGAAGTAAAGGACGTTTGAGGCCTCGTCGGCGTATACCGCGAGGGGAGGGTCGATTTTCCGCTGGGAAGCCAGCACCCTGCCTACGAAGCTCTGCACCATGGAGAGAAGCACCCGCGCCATTATGTGGGCCGTTTTCCTGGTGAGGAGGGATCCCGTCTGCACCACGAGTATCACACTTTCCCCTGCCTCGAGACGCTCTATGAAGCGGTTCGAGGTGTCCTTGCCGATGATTTCTCCCACCGAACCGGAACTGAGCGACGTTATCACGGTTCTGAGGCTCGAGGAAACCTTGGAGAAATAGTCCTGGGGAGAGGAGAGGATCTGGTCGAGGTGCATGAGGATCTCTTCCGCCTCGGGGTCGTCCGTCCCGGCTATCTGGGCGCGAAGACCCTCAAGCTCCCTGTAGCCTATATTCTCCTTTATCCTCCGGAACGTGAACTCGGGCCGCTCTCCGAGGGATCTTGATATCAGCATGAGCCCCTGCACCACCACAAGCGTCACCTCGTAGGCTACGTTGAAGTAGAACTCCTCGCGGACCCGCACGCCCGAAACCACGTGGTTAACGATTTCCTCGGGCATGAAATAGTGAGAGAGGGGGTCTATCTTCACCGAGTAGCGGGGAAAAACCGGGGAGAAGAAAAGAAGATCGTCCTCCCTCCCCGCTTCCTTGGCCACGGCCACTATCTTTGAGAAAATGGCGTTATCCCCCTTGGGGTCTATCCAGAGGATGCTTCGCCCCGCCCTTATGTCGTGCTCTATCATGGCTTCGGCGAGGCGGGTCTTTCCGCTTCGCGTTGCGCCCATTGTGAATATGTGTCCCTCGCGGTCTGAGTCGGGAACCGTTATCGGGGAGGGCTTTGCCTCGGGGCCGCCGTCAAGCGCGACGCCCTCTCCTATGGCTGTCCCCGGGGGCAGGGGGATATCGCGGAGCTTCTTTGCGCGGAGTCCGATCAAGTGGTTTTTCTCCCGGGTTTTTTCCTTGTTTTTCTTATCAGTATCTCTTTTTTCCGGCCATTTTTTGATATTTGAAATACACTGTATTACAATTAGGACTGAATGTCCACAACTTTTTTCAAAAAATTTTCAGGGACGGCGGATCCGCAGGAGCCCGGAGACGGAAACCCCCCGTGTTTTCCTTCCCTTATATATAAAGGAGAGAGGCCGTGAGCGGCGGGCGGGGAGGGTTCGTCCCCATATCGTCTTCGCCCCACGCGTCCCCGCGCAACCTCATAGATGCGATATCGGAGATACAGCAGTACCATATAATAGAGCGCACGGGGCAGGACATACCTTCTGATTTCCTGACCGTGAGGGGAATGCTCACTTTTTTCATGGTGGGAGCCCGAAGCGGTTTCTGGGAGGGGGTGTTTCTGGGTCTGCTTCTTCCGCTTGCCTGGGGAGTCTGTGAGGAGGTGATACCGGCTTTCGGCGCGACGGCCGATCTTCTCGGGAAGTGCCTGGTCTTTCTTTTCGGTTTCGGGATAAGCCTCATGATGACGGTTATTCTCGGGGGGATACTTGCCAGGTACTACGGGGGAAACCTGACGAGGAAGGCCGTTAACTCGCTTGTGTGGGGAAGGACGCTGAGTCTCGTTGCGAAGGGAGTTCTCATATTCCTGGCATTTAACCTGTTCGTTTTCCTCCTGAGTCCGAAAAATGTTTTTTTCTTCTGCGAGGCGGCAAGGGGATTCATCGGGGATCCGGCTTCGCTTTACTCCGGGATAATGGGGATGAAGGAGCCTTTGCGGAAAAGCGCCGCAACGCAGCTTGCGCTCTCGCCCGCGCTCGGCCTGATTCCCTTCATCACGCTTCGGCTTTTCGGGCGGGGGTGAGTGTCATGAAAGCGGTGTCCGGCCGGGACTTCCGTTGTTTATGCGCCGGCCGGGATAACGCGGCTGTTTCGGTATCGCCTGGGTTAAGGAGCGGGCAGCGGTTTTTAAGTCCGTTGCTGCTGTCTCTATTTGGTTTTTCCGGTCAAAGATTCTTGACATAAGCGCCTTTGTAATTTATTGTTAAGGGCGTATGAACAGAAGGTGTGATTTTTCGTTAAGGAAAAAAACGCTTGAATTAGGCTTGCTGTTGTAGTAAGCTTATACAGAGTTTGATCGTATTCTGCGTCCATTTTAGGAAAATCAGGAGATGGTCGTTTATTTTGGATATAAATTTTACAGGAGGTAAGGAGAGATGATTCAAGCCAGATGGCTTATTATATTTTTCGCCGTCCTTGGTATGTCGATCCCGTCATTCGCGATAGATTGGTCGCTTGGCGGATTTCCGAGTTACTTGAGGACGAGAGCGCGTGTCATTGACAATGCCGTTGCCGGTACTGATGACATGATTAGTGTTGTTGATACGACGCTCAGAATCACCCCGCAGCTGGGCTTAAGTGACGCTGTCACCGTAAGGGCTCAGGTTGACGTGGCGAGCAACATGATATGGGGTGGTTCCACAGCCCATTTCTTTGGAGGTACTTTTGGTGAGGATGACAGCGTTGTGCTGTCCGACCTCAGGCCAAGTGACCGTTTTAACGGCGCTATTCTGACGGGGGATAAGGCGGTAGACGATGATTACGGATTTTTCACCGTACGCATGCTTCACGCTGACATAGTTCTTCCGAACAACCTCGGTTTCGTGAGGATAGGACGCCAGCCTTTTGATTGGGGTCTTGGAATTCTCGCAAACGGCGGACACGATCCACATTCGGATCTTGGTTTCGTGGTTGACAGGGCTCTTTGGTTAAAGTCCTTCCCAGCTGGAGCCGGAACATTCACTTTGGTTCTCGTATCTGACGTATTCAGCAATGGTGCTTCGCTGTTTGCTGAAAGCAGCGGCGTGGGTTATGACATACTTGCCGCGGCTGGTATCTACAACCAGCAGATGGGAGACGTTAACGTGACTGTAGGAGCTTACGGGTTCCCGTACCTGCACCAGAACAACATATTCAGCGATATCGGTTTTACAGGTATTGATGTTGACCGCACCTCGCTCTATTCCGGTCTGCTCGTACTTAAGGCAGCCAACTGGAGCTTCACCTACGAGGTTCAGGTGTTTGGTGGAGGAGAGATTTATCTTGGCAGCTATGCACCCGTAGCGCTTGATTTTGACTACGCCTTTGACATGGCGGGCCGCCTTGAGTTCCAGCCTTCGATGATGGCTCAGGTAAGCACGGTAGGTCTTGAAGCTGGTTGGGCTCAGGGTGATGATGGTTCCACTGGAACGACGATTGAAGGTAACGCCCTTCCATTCAGCCCGGCGTATAACGTAGACAACCTTCTTTTCAAACATGTTATTCCGACTATTTATAACATAGAGGGAAGCGTAATAAACGCTATCTACGCCAAAGCGTATGCGAATGTGCAGCTTGCTGATAACCTAGGGTTCACTCCTCAGGTTCTGATTGCCTGGAACGATGAAACAACGGCGGTTTCAGCTTTTGACAGTGGTGATTTCGGTCCGGCTATTGGTGCGACCGAGGTTGATGACTATCTCGGTACAGAGATAGAGGGAACGCTCAGCTGGACGCTTCATCCGGGCGTAAACCTTGACTTCATCGGAAGCTTGGTTATTGCCGGAGACGGTCTTACGGACCTTCTTGAGGCTAGAGCCGGAGACGGTTCCACAGCCGAAGATACGATCTGGGCTTTCCAGTCAAGGCTGATGATTTACATCGATCAGTTCATGAAATAAGAACAAAAAACAAAGCTCACAAAGCTTGAATGAAGCGGGCTTCCTAACAAAGGTTGCCCGCTTTTTTTTTGTGTGCCGAGCATGAACAACAGCTTGGGGGTGCGAGTCCCCTATACAACCTGATGGCGGTGAAGTATTAGCGAAGCGCAAGGGCCGTGTCGCGACGATTCGGCGCGCTACGCTTGCGACGCAAGTAGCGGGGGCGCCGAGAGTCACGGCCAGAGTCACTGGAGGCGAAAGTTCTCAGCCTGCTGGCTGCCGGAGAGATGTCAAAAGTTGAGTTGTTCAGGAGCCTTGGGCAGAAGAAAATCTCGGGCCAGCTCAACAAGGTCGTCCGGTTTCTTATGCGTGAGCGGAGCATTGAGTATACTCTTCCCGACAAGCCTCGAAGCCGTTTCCAGAAGTACAGGCTGACGGACAAGGGCCGGGCCGCCGTGTTGTCATAGACACAAAGTTTACTTATAGAAAACAGTGAAAAGTCCCCGGCCATTCCTCTTTTTCTGACTAATATACTGTAACGGGAGCGGTGGATCAGATGGAATACTTCCTACACGGGACGCGGGTACTCCTTACAAACTGCGCCAGAATGATTTCAAATGAAAAAAGAGAAAACAGCCTTACGGCTTCTGGCGGAAGAGGGTTGGTTTTTTAATCCAGAGATTCCTGTGAGTATTCTGCATGAAATTGAACCTCGGATAAGGGAAAATCCTGACAAGATCTGGGACTGGCTTGATGATTTTTTCAGGAATCATCTGGACTCTATTGAACGGAGGCTCGTCATATCGTATCCGAAGCGGGCCCGGTTCTTAATAGACGCGTTCCGTGCGCACAGGCGGGGTGAATACAGCCTCTCGGTTCCTATATTTCTTAGTCAGGCCGATGGGATATTTTCGGAAATATTCCCTGAAAAGTACCTGTTTATGTCCAGAAAACGGGAATCTGCGATTAGCATTCACGCCTCGCAGGCTGGAGAAAGGTGGGTCGAAGTCTTTCTCTACCCTCTTTCGCTCCCGTTGTCGTTGTGGATGTCGGAGTCCCTGAGAGGAAAATCTTTCTCCGGCCTGAATCGCCACCAAGTACTGCACGGCGAATCAGTTGACTATGACACTGAACGGAACAGCTTGAAGGCCGCCTCGTTGCTCGGTTACCTGCACTGAATATCAAGGTTGCTTGACGATAATATCGGATTAGAATAAAGAAAATGATCAAACCGGACTGGAAAATTTTCGAAGCTAAATTCAGCGAAAACCCTCAAAAGAATTTTGAGTGGCTCTGCTACCTGCTGTTCTGCGCGGAATTTGACAAACCGAAAGGCGTTTCGGGATATAAAAACCACAGATATATAGAGAACCATCCGATAACGGAAGGGGACGAAACAATCGGGTGGCAGGCAAAGTTCTATCAGACACCCCTGTCCAAGCATAAAGCGGAAATAATCGGGTTGATTGAAGGATCGAAAAAAGACTACCCCAGTATTACGAAAATCATTTTCTACACCAATCAAAACTGGGGCCAGGGAAGGAAGCAGAACGACCCCCAGGTGAAGCTTGACATCGATCAGAAGGCGGAGGCTCTCGGAATCCGTATTGACTGGGAACACATGGAGAATTTTTTCGAGTCCTCGTTCGTATGCGACGATAACGACCCGATAGCCAGGCATTTTTTCACTCGCAAGAGAAGCATCATGGATATCCTGGAAGAACTGGGAACGCATACCGGGAATATCCTGAACCCAATACGCACCGGCATTCACTTTAATGGCGGTACCATAGAAATAGACAGAAAAGATGTTCTTCGAAAACTGAATGACGAGTCCTCGCGGGTACTGGTGCTGAGCGGATCTGCGGGAACGGGAAAGACGGCAGTCATTAAAAACCTCCACGAGAAATCGGCAACGGAAGAGGCCTTTTACGTTTTCAAGGCGACGGAGTTCGAATTGAGAAGCATTGAGGACCTTCTGGGAGGTTTCAGTTTTCAGGAATTCGTGGATGCCCACGCAAACGAGGAGCGCAAGACAGTCGTGGTTGACTCCGCGGAAAAGCTCGCGGACCTTAAAAACACGGAACCTTTCAGGGAGTTTCTGACCGTCTTGAACGGTAATGACTGGAAAATCATTTTCACTGCGAGAGAAAACTACCTTGATGCGCTCAACTATCAGTTTTTTGAAATCTGCAACGTTTCTCCGCTGAAAATAAACCTGCCGCTGCTGGAGCAAGAAGATCTGGATTCAGTTTCATCCGAGCATTCTTTTAACCTCCCAGAAGACCGGAACCTGCTGAAACTGATAAGAACCCCCTTTTACCTCAATGAATACCTTGGGTTCTATGCTCAAGACGGCGGGGGTCTTGATTATTCAAGGTTCAAAAAAAAGCTCTGGGACCAGGACATCGGAAAAAACGTGCCTTCTAGGTCCGAAGTTTTTCTTAGCCTCGCTTTCAAAAGAGCGAGAAGCGGAAGTTTTTTTCTGGACATCGATCGGGAATTGTCCGTTACGGATGAACTGGTAAGTGACGGCATACTGGGATATGAACAGGACAGAGGTTATTTCATCACCCATGACATCTACGAGGAATGGGCTCTTGAAAAAATAATCAGCAGGGAGTATTTTGGGCGAAGCAGCCACAGGGAATTTTTTGAAAATCTGGGCCAGGCACTTGCCGTGCGCAGGAGTTTTCGGAACTGGATGTCGGAAAAACTTCTGCTGCGGGACAGTGAGATTGGAGATTTCGTTGAAGCGGTTATTGCGGATGAGGAGACCCGGCCGTTCTGGAAAGACGAAACCCTGGTTTCCGTTCTTCTGTCGGATTATTCGGAGACTCTGTTCGAGAATCTTGGATCCTCGTTTCTGCGCAACGAGCAGGAGTTGCTAAGGAGAATCTGTTTTCTGCTAAGGCTTGCCTGCAAGGAAATCGACAAGGAATTTTTCAATCGATTCAGCATCGAAAAGCCGGATTTGCTGGAATTGAGACGTATTCTGACAAAGCCGAGAGGGCGCGGCTGGAAGAGCCTAGTTAAATTCGTTTATGAAAATATGGATGCCGTAGGGACCGAAAACATCCGTTTCATCCTGCCCGTGATTCACGACTGGACAACCAACTTCAAAACGGGAGAGACTACGAGATACTCGGGGCTGATAGCGTTGCGGTATTACCGGTGGAGTTTTCAAGAAGATCACCGCTTTAGTCTTATTGGCACAGATGAAAACCAAATGCTGCAAACCATTGTTTTCAGCGCGTCGGAAATCAAGGATGATCTGAAGCAAATCTTTGATGAAATATCAGAAAACGGGTGGAAAAACCCCGGCGACCCTTACTATTCCTTATCGGAAGCTGTTCTGACGAAACTTGAAGCAGGTGCAATCTGTCAGGTTCTTCCAGAATCCATCTTACAGCTTGCTGATCTGTTCTGGACTTTTACTCCAAAACAGACTTCTGACCCTTTTTCAGGGCTGGGTACAGGAGTAAGCATAGATCCGTACTTCGGTATTGAGGATGATTGCAGTACTTCTTATTATCCAGCGAGTCCATACCAGACACCGATTCACTGGTTACTTCAATCTGCCCTGCAACAGACAGTTGATTTTATTCTTGAATTTACCAATAAAACGGTCGGGCGTTTTGCAAAATCTGATTCTGGGAAACATGAAGTTGAAGAAATAACTGTATGCATCGGCGAAGATAAAACAAAAAAACAGTATATATGCGACCGACTCTGGTGTGCTTATCGGGGCACCCAAGTTTCTCCTCATGTTCTTGAGTCAGTTCACATGGCCTTGGAGAAATTTTTTCTTGAGGCAGGTAAGCATGTGGACTCGAAAATATTGGAAGGCTGGCTTTTCTACCTCTTGGGAAAATCAGAATCCGCATCTATCTCGGCCGTGGTGACAAGCATAGTGCTCGCATACCCGGAGAAGACTTTTAACGTCGCGAAAACTCTTTTCCGGACAAAGGAATTCTTCCGGTATGACACGACGAGATATGTTCTGGACCAAAACCATAAAGACACACTTTCTGTGCTTAACTTCTTTCCTGGTCCCGACAACAACTTTCTTCAGAAAGAAAGACTGGAAGCGTGCGAAGACGAACACAGAAAAAAGCGTCTGGAGGACCTATTCGTGAGATACCAGTTTTTCAGGAGCGAAGAAACCTGCGAGCAGGAGGCTGAGGATAGCCAGAAAACACTATGGGATATTCTTGACGGTTATTACGATGAACTGCCTCCCGAAGAGCGGCAGACCGAGTCGGACAAGGACTGGAGGCTCTGTCTCGCGAGGATGGACAGGAGGAAAATGAGGCCGACAACGGAAAAAATTGAAGGGGGAGTGAAGATTGACCTTAACCCGGAAGTTGAGCCTGAATTGAGGAGAAGAAGCGAAGAAGCGCAGAAGCGAATTTCCAAAAACTTCAGATACGGCGACCTTCAACTGTGGAGTCATTACAAGATAGAAAACAATGAAGCGTACAAAAAATATGAGAAGTACGAAAAAAATCCGAAGCTTGCGCTGAAAGAAGTGAAGGAAGTTATATCAAGATTGAAGTCGATTACATCACCGGACTCTCTATCTTTTATAAAGCATGAACACACTGAAGATGAAGGGTTTTATCTCTGGAATTACTCTATACCCGCAAATGCGTGTTCTGTTTTGATGCGGGAATTTTCCGAAAAACTCTCCGAGGAAGAAATTTCCTTCTGCAAGGACATTGTTTTAGGCGCGGCGGCGTCTTCTTTCGCCATGGATTATGGGCACCAGGTTGGCGATGGTGTCGCCTCGGCTATATCCGTTCTGCCGTCTGTGCTCGGGAAATTTCCCGAAGAGAAGAAAAGGGTGAAAACTATCCTGCTGTTGACGTTGTTTAATCCACGCGGTGCCGGAATAGCGGGACAGCTGTTTTCGGATTACGCGATAATGCCGGTATTGAATTTATGGAAAACAGGCTTTGACGATGCGCAGTCGATATTGTCCGGGTACCTGCTGTTGGAACCTGAATACGAGCGGGCGAGAAAAAATCTCCGAGAAGAGAATTTCGCAAAGGGAATCTATGAAGTCCGTGAACCTGAAGTTGTGGAGAGATTTTTGAAAGAGAACGAAAAAGATATGGAAAAAGTAGTAAACAACGAATTACTTCCCGTTGAGCTTGAAGACACGAGAAGCCTGGACCAGTTTTACCTGAGGAACGCGTTTCTCCTGATTCCCCTAGAACCGGACAACGAGTATCAAAAGGAGTTGGCAAGAAAAATCATCCGGGCGTTTGCCGAGAAGCTGTTTTCAAATGATTCCCGTCATGGCAAAGGGAAGGTTGATTACAGAATCAGACGAGATTTTCTCAAAAGATTGGCCTGTTTGGTTCTAAGCTCTCCAAAAAGTGAAATCGAGAGCTACCTAGATCCCTTCATTCAAGATTTCAGGTCTTCAGAAGTGATAGCAGACTTGTTCGAGGAATTCGTCGTTGAGCAAGACAGGCTCAGGAACTACGATAATTTCTGGGAAGTTTGGAGTTTGTTCAGAGAGAAAGTAGTCGAAATCTGCAGAGACGGGGACAGACTTTCTTATACGGGCAAAATTGTAAAAAACTTTATGCTTGCCCACCCGCGGTGGAAGGAGTCGGCCACGAACTGGCATACACTGAAAGATGCCGACAAAACATTTTTCAAAGAGATTTCGCGGGAAATCGGCTATTGTCCTTCCGTGCTTTATTCCGTCTCGAAATTACTGGACGGTATAGGAAGCCATTACTTGGACGACGGTATTCTGTGGATATCCGATATGCTGTCTGAAAACAGGGACGCACTCGCTACGCGGCTTGAACAAGATACCGTTTATCATATGGAAAATTCCGCCCGGAAGTATATTTACGAAAACCTTCAAGAAATAAGGGAAAAGAGCCACCTGAAGGGTAAAATTCTTGTGTTGCTGGATTTTCTGATAGAAGAAGGGTCCGTCATCGGGTATATGCTGAGAGAAAGAGTGATTTAGGGAATTACTTCAATACTAAAGTTGGAGGTTTTGGGATGAATTTAGAAAATCTGCTTTCTCTTTTGGCAGGCTTTGCTCTTTTGGCTTTTTTCCCAATCTTTATATTCGGTAGGGAAAGAATACTTCGCGTGATAAGATGGGTATTAAGACTTTCAATTTACTTGGGAGATTACACCCCTCTTTATGTCATTTTTTTTGGATCTTTAGCATCTGTATTGTTTACCCTAAAAGAGGTTCATGAAATGGGACTGGATAGCTGGATGGTCTGCGGAGCCATAACATCGTTAACTTTTTCTGCGATATATTTGTATTTTCAGAGTTGTAAATCATATTCAAAAATAAAAACTGCTGCTGAGAAGTTAAAGTCTAGCTTGGAAACCGGAAATTCAGATCAGATAAAAAAATCTTCGATAAATCTTTTGAGCGTTTTAGAAAAAGAAGGAGTCAATTTCTGAATCCTGATGACTTAAAGGGGCGGGGAAACTCGCATTCCTACCGCAATACGGGCGGGATTATATACTTAACTGTCCAAAAGATGCTTAACTTGGAATCTTTTTGGGTAAAGATGGGATGATCTCTTCCGATGCATATTCCGACCGAAAGTGAATACCTATTCTGAGGGAAAATGAACGCTCATTCGGAAGGAGAAGTGAATCCCGAATTTTAGACAACACGTTAAGTGTATCGGGAACAGGATAGGTTCCCGAATTCAATCGGAATTGGTGTTCACCTCTCTTAACACACATGAACGGGCACGGTTTTCCGAGTTGAACGAAATCACCCTTATAGTGTCTGAGCACGATCAAGCACCAAGGCAATCGCTTGGCGAACCTCCGGGTGCGAGTCAGCCGAAAAATTTTCAGCGGTTTTTCGAATGACGTCCGGTTCTAAATAAATCGGGTCAAGCAGCTTGCAGGCTGCCAAACGCCACTTGGCATCTTCATCTCCAAGCAAGACACATAGCTGATCAACTTCGGTCTTGGAGAAGGGGACTTTCGTAGTGAGTGCCCGTGATAGCAGAAACGCAGGCAATGTCTTAGCCGTTATTTTATTTACAAAGGATGTACGAGTGGAGTCAGAAGTAGCGATGCGTTCCAACAACGCACCGGTTGCGGTTTTCCGCACGTCCGGGCGTGTGTCGCTACAGAGATTTATTAGCCGCTCGTCATCAATGGTTCTGAGTTTCAGCATTCCCTTGAGTAATATTTCCCTCGGGCTGTTTGGGATTACTCCCCCCTTTTGAGGATACGGTTTTTCAAAAGTGATCCAGTGTTGGAAAGCTTCGTTCAGCAACTCAGGTGGCACAGGGGCATCACTCTCAACGTATTTGAGTGCCAGCGAGGCAGCTTCTTCCGCAAGATCGGCGTCTGAACTCATCAGCCCGAATCGAATCCCGTCTTGCAATCGTTTGTCCCAAGACAGCAGATCCAGTTGATTCAAGTGGGCAATGAGATAGTGTTTTCCCGGCGTGTCTGGACCTTGGATTCTGTTCAAGAGAAGTTCTGTAGCGACTGCGGGTTCAAGTTCCCAAGTCAGATAGGCGGCAACGGCTAGGCCATAGCCGTGTCCGTTGTCGAGTAGTTCCTTTGCCTTCTCCACTGTCATCCCGCCGAGCCCAGAAAGCAATTTTGCCGCCACTTGAACAAGCCAGACGGATTCATGGCCCAAGGCCCGTTCCAGCTTGGCCCTATCGATCTCCAGCACCTTGGCATCAGACCACTCGGGTAGTGGAACGTCAACAGAGACTGTAGGCAACAAAACGTAAAGTGAGTCAGCTTGCGGCAGTTTGTCCATTCGACTCAGCATTGCCTTGGCTTCAGCGGACAGAACAGATTCGTCAACCGCCGATATCTTAACCAGCGCTAGCAGGACTTCACGCACCGCCTCGGCATCATATTGTTTGGTCCATGCCAACATATCAGAGATGACCACGTTTCCAAAACCGATGATCTCCAGGAAAGCGCTTAGTTGCAGTGCGGGTGATTGTTCAAGATCAATTGCATCCGCCATTTTATCTGTAGGTGCGAAACTTGAAAATATGGCCTGAAGGGCGGCGCAAGTTATGCGATAATATTCTTTGCTGTCAGCCTTAAAGGATTTCATGTGCTTGGCTGCTGCGCTTGCAATCGCAGTTCGGAGTTCAAACTTTCGACCTTTGGATATGTACAACTCCTCGAGTTTCTTGTGAAAGCCGATGGTGTTGAGACGGTCGTTGTTCCAGATTTTCATGACGTACTTATCTGTCGTCTCTGGGGACCAGACATCCAGAATTCGTCTGACAAAAGCCAGAGCCAACCGTTGCAGGAGTTCCCGGTCTTTACGGACTCGCAGTAGCATCTCCCGACTCAGTGGCCCAGATTCATCCAGCAAGGATGAGGCCGAACTTTTACTAAGCTCCGCAGTCAAGGAATTGATCTGTGAGGGAACGGTGTCCAGGTCGTAATATTCCGGACCCGCTTCGACCGCGCAGGTCCAGGCGATCAGACGTGTCGGGAACAGTGGTGACTGCAGTCGGGACGCCGCGACCTGTCCCAGAAGACCGGTATGGGTCTTGGCGGCTTCGGCCAGCGCACAACCAAGGGAGAAAACATCGTCTGTTTGGTTACCGTCAATATAGTTGAATGCGAGTCCGACGATTTTCTGACACAGGTCGAGCGGAACCGACGCGCCTGGGTCAACGAGGATGGAAAGTGCCAGTTCGAGCCGCCTGATTCCTTTTTCATCCCCGGTCGCCGCTTCCGAAACGATGTTCTCGGCTAACCCCATTCCGCTTGCGAAACCAAGCACCTCCGCCCAGTCGGGATCATCCAGCCGGTTTGCAACCTCCTCCCGCTGTTTCTCCAAGTTAAGGTCACGCAGATACCGTGCCGCCGCGAATTCAGTGAAGGTCTTGTGTATGAACGTGAGCAGAGAACCCGAGCCATGATATACTTTTTCCACCAGCCCTGTGTTTTCCCATTGATGAAGACAGTTGGACACAATTTCCAGTGTCTCCAGATGAGTTTTTCCAACTTCAGCCTCCAGACGATCGGCGCAATGTTCCAGTATGGTTGTTTCGGAGTTGAAAGGGTTTGCGACCAGTTCCCAACCCAGAACATTGAGCATACGTGTCAGAACCGATCGGGACATTTGTTGCCCGACCGGACGCGAACTGGGTGTTTTGTCAATCAACGCGAAAAGATTCTGGTAAAGCTCGGCCTTTGAAGTTCCGAGCCTGTCGCCATTTGCGAGCAGTGACGCGGCCATCCCGAGCAAGAGAGGGCTCCGGGAAATGACCCGGGGCGAAGCGCATTTTTTCAGTTCGTCAGCAGCGATGTCAAGCGCGTTCCCGTAAAGCTCGTTGGTTGTCGGTAATGTGGCCCGGATCAGCTTCGCGAGATGCTCCGAACCTGAAGAGAAATCCGGGGGCAGAAGTTCGTAGTGGCGCCAATCCGCTATCTCAGTCGTCGAGTAGCCGGTCGGCCGGGTGGTTACGATGATGCGGGCTTGAGGATGTCCGGATGCGAACCGTTTCAAGCCCTCGGCCACGGCTTCCTGCTGATTGTGGCATTCGTCGAGACCGTCACAGAGCAAGACCCAATTGGGAAACGCGGTTTTCACGTCATCGTCCGGTGAAATGGCAGAGCCGTCCAACCCCAGGTGGAATATGCTATTGGCGAATGTATCGCCGGACTCCATTCGGGCCGCCACGGCGCTAAGCTTGATTTTGAGCACCGGGAAACCGTCCTTCGCGTAGAGCTGCGCGGCCTTGGTCAGCAGGGTGCTTTTGCCCGAACCCGGTCCTCCGATCAGCACGGCACGCCGATAGAATCGGCCGATCCATTCGGCATCACTGGTTTCTGAATCACGATCGACCGCGCGGTTTTGGCCGACAGCGTGATAGCGCTCCATGGCCTCCACTGCCTCAGACTCCGGTTCATGGTTTAAGTCACGTACCAGAATCTTAAGAGGCAACCATGCCTCGCTGACTGACAGCGGCTTTCTCACCCCGGGGAGCGAGAAACTTCGGTTGTTATCGGTTACCCAGTTTTGCAGACGGGCAAGCATCGCGCCCGGAGACTCCGAATCCGCAATCTTTATTCCTTCAGCCACGAACATGCACAGGATTGCCGAGGCTTCCCACCGGCCCCTACGCTCCATGATTACATTGGCTTGCCGGTAAAGACGGTTCCAGGCGGCGTTCACGTCTTGCTGATTGGAAACCAGTGAACTCAGGAAGGCCTTTGCCGCCAATATTGAAGCACTGTCACTTTCCAATCCGTGCACGACTTGGATTCTGAGCCTTCTGCAAACCGACTGAGGTTGCAGTCCATCCTCCTTGAGTTTCGAGTGAAAAGCCGTGGCCACACTGCGGAGGTCGTCAGTCCGACCGTCGGCCAGTCGGCGCACGTCTTGAGACAATTCATATTTGATAGGGTTGCTGCTATCTGGCGAGATAATCAGCACACCGTAACTGACTTCCTTCGTAGCGATGGCATGGGCAAGCGACATTAGCGAAGTCCAGAGCCTGTTCCCGGCTCGTAGGCCGCGCTTGACTTGTACCTCAACCGTGGATTTATCACGAAGTTCGAGTCTGATATCGTCACCCGGTCCATCCGTCTCGGCCCAGACAGCCACCGGCGTGTCATCAACCAAGCCCTCAAGCCAGCCTAGAGGGTTTCCATTGATCAGATGTACGCCAGCTATGGCGGTGACTACAGCTTGAAAATTTATTCCCGAGGCAGTCGCTGATCCACCAGCGCTACGGGAGTTTCTTTTTATTTGCCCTGTTGTTTTGGATGCCATCTGCTAGTTAGCCTCTTCGTTTCAGTTAAGCTTGGTACAATCTTAGCTGATTTCCAGATGAAGCGGGTTGTTTTTTCATTTGGGAGGACAACAGCATTTGTCACACGCTCCAGTTTGAGGCAACCGTGTCATTATTGCTTGGTGCTGTATGAGCACCGAATGCCGCCCTTACCCAAACTTGGATTTGTTTCCTGTTGCCCGATTCAGTAGCCTAAATCCATTGAACCGCCATGTGCGGACCCCTGTGCATGGTGTTGTGGGAGGGGCGGAATCGTGAGATTCCCCCCTATCCCGATTTCCTCTCAGACGAAGTGGTGCTTCATGTATCAAGAGATTCAACCTCTATAGAGGCTCGGGAGCGCCCCGCTTCCAAGCCGCAACACAGCAAGCCGAAGCGCAAACGCGGCCGTCCGCCCAAAGGTTGCAAACCCCCGAAGGAACCGACGCGCATTGAACGTCAAGGGAACATGAACTTAAACGAGATGCTGGGAGACCTTCCCGATGTATGCGATGTCGGAACGAAGAAAGACTCCAAGGGTTACAAACACACCTGGGTGGGGTGGAAACTGCATATAGACTCAGGCGATTTCGGCATTCCGCTGAGCTGTATACTGACATCAGCTTCCGTACATGACAGCCAGGTTGCGATTCCACTGGCAGCCATGACAGCACGGAGGGTGGTAAGCCTGTATGATCTTATGGACTCTGCCTACGATGTGGATGCTATAGGTGATTACAGCAGGTCACTTGGACATGTCCCGATTATAGACACAAACCCGCGGCGCAATTCGGAACTCAAGGCTGAATTGAGAGACGAAGCAAAGGCACAGAGAGTTGTGGGGATAACTGACTCCCGCAGACAGCGTTTCAAGCAGCGTTCCACGGTTGAGCGAACCAACGGACGGTTAAAGGACGAGTTCGGGGGGAGACATCTTCGGGTGCGGGGACATGCCAAGGCGTTTTGTCATCTGATGTTCGGCATCTTGGCGCTTACCGTTGATCAGCTGATGCGGCTGCTCTACTGATTCCTGTTAGTTCTTCTCTTTTATCTGCTTCTGTATGCGTGTCGACGGGAGAGTTCCGTGCTCCGGAGCCTGCGGTGTCCGTAATTGCGGTAAATTCGGTCGTCGCGGTTCAGAAAACAGACGGAAATCAGCTTCTTCTCGCACTTTAGTGTTCTCTTCACCATGGAAATGGTAAGATTTTCCAGACAGTCAGTTGCCTCGATAGTTTTGCAAGAGGCTCAATAGTCAAAATTTATTGTTAAGTCAGGGAATAGGGATTTAGGTCTGAATGGGCAAATCCTATGAGCAATAAAAAAATCTCTCTACATGTGGCAACGGTACGCAATGTCTTCTCAAGAAGGCCATGTTTGTTTACAATATTGAGGTGTTTGCCTTGCTTGACTCAAGCTTTGATAAAAGGAAAATGAAATGCTGATAGGCGCTGTCGAATTGATCCTGATCTTGATCACATTGCTCGCCGCAATCGCTGGTACCATCTCTAGTCCATCCGGGCGCGTCAAGGGAATTATCATCGGTCTTGCCATTGTCGCGTCAATTGGAACCATCGTCAAGACCTTGGATGCCGCTCGAAAGAGCAAGATCAATGAGAATCTAATCGCCTCTCTGGTACATGCCAGCAATCCGCCCGAATACTTCTCTCACGACCTCGTGAAGTTTGTTGCTCCACTGTTGGAGGAATCCGGTCATTTCGTTTCTGGTCAGACTGTATTCAAGGACAGTGGTGAGCGGATCCTGATCCTCGGGAAGCCCGAGGACAACCCCGATGACCCCAGTGGCGTTCTGTTTCTCTCACGTAGGCAGATGAATCCAATCTTCTACGAGTACGCCATTGAAGGCGACATGACTAAGCCCTTGTCGAACCATCTGAACCAGCAATGGACGAACTGTTTCGACCACTGGTATGCGTGCTTTGCGGAATTGTGGGGGATCGGCAAACTGGCTATGGAAGTAGCCCCGATAAATGTGGGAGATACGACTCCCAGAATGACTCAAGATCCGTTATCATTTAGTTTGGTCAGTTCGGAGACGTATAAAGGCGAACCTATTCGTATTGAACTCGAAAAAGAGTTCATTGAGTCTCTCTACGGATTATCGCCTGCTGAACGGGGGCTGAAGATTCTGACGGCTGGACAGATTAAGATTGCCGATCAGCTTTAACCGTGGGTCTTCGCTTGAGCAAAATCCCAGACGACGGTCCCATTCCCTACCAATTGATGAATTGCCTTATGCGGTAGGACTGGTGCGGCAGTCCCTTGACACGCGGCTTGAAAACCAAACCGACTGATATTATACTGCCGCTTATTCTGAATTTGTTCGGATAAAGGCGGGAGAAAGAAAAAACAATGAACGTTTCGGCAGAAGCAGGGACGTGACAGGCCCAGGAGAGGTTCGACTCAGGTTCGCTTTTCCGGCTGATCGGGATAATCCTGAACGGGTAGTATGAGTGACTGTAGAGCACGGCGATCTCACACTAAATCATAACACAATTCCCCACAATTTCCCTTGCGAGATGTAATCGTAAGAGTAGCGCGTCCCGACGAACACCTTAAATGGGATGAGCTGATGAATGAACATCACTACCTTGGCTTCAAGCAGTTTGCCGGCAGAAGTCTTCGCTACGTGGCGGAGCATGAAGGGAAGTGGCTCGCTATCGCCGGATGGCAGGCAGGAGCTTTTAAGTGCCGCCCCAGGGACCGCTGGGTGGGATGGAAAAAAGAGTGCCAGTTCCAAAACCTCCACCTCATAGGGAACAACACCAGGTTCCTGGTGCTGGGCAAAGCGGGGGAGTTCCCCAATCTGGCTTCTTTCTTCCTCTCTTCCATGACAAGACGATTGAGCGATGACTGGAGAGAACACTACGGACACGGTCTTCTGCTTGCCGAGAGCTTCGTAGACCCGAGGCACTTTGACGGGGCGATGTACAAGGCGTCGAACTGGAAGCTTCTGGGCAACAGCAAGGGATACGCCCGGTACAACGGTCGTTACAAAAAGCCTCACGGCAACAGCAAGCAGCTCTATGTTTACCCGTTGAGAAGAAGAGCTTTGAAGATGCTTCGCAATGCCGACGCTCTGGGGGAGCGGTGGAGCGCGAAGAGAGCGGGTACGAAGCGTTCGGACGGGGAGCTCAAGTCACTTTATGAAGCGCTATGCGAAGTTCCTGATTTTCGCAGGGCTCAGGGCAGAAAGCACGGCGCGGCCTGCATTCTGCCCATCTATATTCTCTCCCGTCTGTCCGGGCTTAAGGGGCCTGTGGCCGCTGCGGAGTATGGACAGAGTCTCTCGCAGAAGGAACTTGCGGTGCTTGGAGCGTGGTACAACAGGAAGAAACAGATGTTAGTGTACAGAGCCAAAAGGTCGTATGTAGGCAGTTTTGCTATATCGGTCATTGTTAAATTATACGTGGTTTCATATAAGGAACCGTCAACTGCATTATCAGCTTTTGCCTATTACAGTTTGAAAATGAATACTGGTTCCATCTGAAAGTGAACACCGATTCTCTTGAATTCTCCTTCCGGTGTTTTGATGTTATTATTTTACATGAATCTGTACGCTAAAGTCCTATAGACTCCTAGGAACAGACAATTTCATGCCGAACGCTGTGCAGACAAGGCCCCTTGGGCAGGAATGGAAGAAGCGCCTCAATCTTGCCGCCCGCAGGATTCCCGAACTCTACGAAAATGCCGATGATGTACAAGATGTTCCCCATGCGGGTGCGATAAGAACGGCATTAAGTGAGATGCGCTTGTCTGCGGTTTTCTGCGTTCAGGATGTACCGACCATTGCGATCCTGTCAGTCGACGAATATGACCGCCAGGCGACAGTCGCCCTGCACGCGGCGCTTTGGAACCAAGGACTCGCAAGCCTCCTCCTTGTGATTTCCGGCGATACGGTGCGGGCATTTTCACTGTTCCAGGTTCCGCATTCCGGCGATAACGAGGATTTTGACAACAGATGCCTGATCGAGGAATTCAATGAGGTGAGCGATGCCGAGGTGAGCGATGCCCTCGCGCTTAAAAAGGTTATCTACGGAGCCGAGTCAGGCCGTCTCTGGGAAGAACATGCCGAACTTTTCAGATACAAGGACCGAGTTGATCAGGTCCTTTTGGACAATCTCACCGCCTCGCACGAGCGGCTCCGTGAAGCAGGGCTTTCCGGCGACGCGGCGCAGGCTTTGCTTATTCAGACTATGTTCGTCGCCTACTTGGAGGATCGTGAAATTATCGGGAAAGAATGTTTTGCAAGGGCTTCGGGCGGTTCTGCCGGGAGCTTTTACGAACTGCTGGAAACGGGGGAAGTCACGCCGCTCCACCGTCTTTTCGAAGATCTTCGGGAACAGTTCAACGGCGACCTGTTCGTTGCGCCGTGTTCGCTTGAAGATGAGGACGACTTGTCAATTAATGATTCCCATCTGAAAATTCTGGCGAGGTTCCGTTCCGGCCGCGAGAAAATGCGCGGCCGCTTCAGCCAGCTTCGGTTCTGGTGCGGATACGATTTCAAGTACATACCGGTCGAGTTGATCAGTGCCGTCTACGACAGGTTTCTGGGCAAGGGACAGCCGGGCCGCGCAGCCCAGGGTGCCTATTACACTCCGATGTTTCTCGCAGACACCGTAATTTCCCAAGCATGGGATTTTCTGCCGCCTGAAATCAAGGAGAAGGGAAGCTTTCTTGACCCGGCCTGCGGATCGGGTGTGTTCCTCGTGCGATTATTTCAGCGTCTCTGCGGGTACTGGCGCCGGACGCGGAGTTCGCAAACGATACGCTGGGACAGCCTTCTTTCAATTCTTTCAAGGCTTGGAGGAGTTGATATAAACGGCGGAGCCGTCCGCATGGCGGTGTTTTCACTTTACATAGCCCTTCTTGAGGAGGTGAGCCCGCCGGACCTGCAGCGCCTCATGGGGCGCGGCAGGAAGCTGCCAAAACTTCGGGACGAAACTCTTTGCAACAGGGATTTTTTCACGGTCGGACCGGATGAGATGAAGGCCGATGTTCTGATCGGCAATCCGCCTTGGTCGAGTCGCCGCGGGAAAGACCGCCCCTCCGTCGAGTGGGGCAAACGCGAAGGATTCCCGATACCTTGGGGAGAAGATGCTTGGGCCTTCGCGTGGAAATCGCTTCTGCATCTTCGCGGGAGTGGAACCGTGGCATTTCTTCTGCCGGCCAAGGGGGTTCTGCACAACCAATCGAAAACAACCGTTTCCGCGCGCAAGCGCTTCATCCTTGAAACCAATGTTCTCCGCATAATTAACTTCTGCGACCTTAGATTTCAGTTGTTTGAGAATGCCTCTAGCCCCGCCGCGCTGATTATATACGGTCTGGGCGGCGAGGATATTTCTAACTATAAGTTTGACTACTGGGTTCCAAAGGCCAATCTCAACCTGAAGACAAGGAGGCTTATCACGCTCACAAGCGCCGACAGGTGCCGGATAGATTCCCGCGCGGTTGAAAGAGAACCGAAGACATTCAATTTCCGTTTGTGGATGAGCGACCCGGAGGCGAAGCTGTTTGGCTACTTCTCTAGGTTCCCCAAGATCAAAGACACCGGCTGGAAAGTCGGTCAAGGTTTCCAGCCGGCCAAAGCGGAACGCCTTGCGGATGCCAGTTACCGGCGAAAGCATAGCGACATCGTAGCCAGCACACCACATCTGCCGATTTCAGGCTTCCGGCCCTTTTTTCTCGCCAACGATCAGTTGAGTCCTTGGGGAAACGCCACTGTCTACCTCGAGGGTTTTGAAGAGGGATTCAAGGAAGGATCCAGGGTGCTGGTCCCGCGTGGCGTGAAAACATCCAGAATGCGGCTGCGGGCGGCTTATGTTGAGGACCCCATGACATTCCAAGATATCATTAATTCCCTTGTTGTCCCCCCAGGCGAAGAACGCCGCGCGAAGCTTCTGGCGGCACTCCTGAACAGTAGTGTTATGTTGTGGTTCGCGTTTCACTTCACTGCTTCGTTCGGTTCGGAGCGTCCCGAGGTAAAAAAGTTGGAACTGCTGGATTTCCCGTTCCCGTCGCCGGATGACATGCCGCAGCCTCGGCGCTCCCGGTCTGCCGCGGCCGAACTGGTTTCTCTGGTTGATCAAGCGGCCCGCTCGGCTTCGAGCTTCAAGCTTCAAGCTGAAAGCAATAATGGCATTTTCAATAAGGTTGACCGTGCCGCCTACAAGTTTTTCTGCCTTTCGAAAGAGGAGATAGCCCTCGTCGAGGACACTGTGAAAAAAGTTGTTCCAGCCGCACAACCGCACCGAGGCAGGATACCGGAGATATGGGAACCTTCAAACTATGGGGACCGCCGGAGGTACGCGGACACGCTGGTCCGCAGAATGAGAGGCTGGTTTGCCGATGGCAGTACCGTCTGCGCCGGACTTGAGGCGAGAAACGAAGATCTGGCTGTCCTGCGTCTTTCCCTTGAGGAAAAGCCTGAAGATTTCCGATATTCCGAGAACAGCAACTCTTTCGTTGATGAAGTGGTGTCGCGTCTTTTCGAGTCCATGGGAAAGCCTCTTCCCGGAAACTTTCAGTTAATTCCCGACTTGCGGATTTTCATCGGCAGCAATCTCTATCTTGTCAAACCGTCCCAGAAGCGCTTCTGGATGAAATCCGCGGCTCTGGCGGACGCAGACTCTATAGCTCTTGATCTGCATGATGCAATTTCGTCCCGAAACAGCGGGGGACATTCGTGACGGCATTTGGGAACCCTGCCGAATGGGCAAAGAAATTCAGATCGTTTGACGTCCAGTTTCTGGAATGCGTGACGGCAGTCTGGCCCGAGTGCCTTTCCCGTTTTCAGAACCAGCCGCTTGAAGATGAAATCACTACCAACCTCGTAGACCTGTTAGGAAAAAACCCGCTGGCGCGACGAATGTTCCACTGGATCGAATACCAGTACGAACCTTTCGGGCGAGAGTCCGGGGGAAAGGTCTACAGCAAGGGGAAAATAGACATAGCGGTGTTTCTGGACCGTGAACGCGAACGGTATCTTGCTTATGAGTGCAAGCGTCTCAATGTTAAGAGTAACGGAGGCACGAAATCGCTTTCCGCTCAATATGTCATGGAAGGAATGAACCGTTTTGTCACGGAGCAATATGCGGAGAATCTTCCGGTCGGGTGCATGCTGGGTTACGTAATGAACGGGAAAGTGTCAGTCGCGCAATCAAAGGTTTACGTAGCGATAGGAGACAATAGAAACCGTATTGGCCTCGCTATGGATCCCGTGGAGGAAGAACCGTTAGGCGGCGTGAAACGCTTTTCCAGCCGTCATATCCGTACCGGCAGTGGGACAGAAATAGAAATCCGGCATGCGCTCCTGCCGTTTTCCTAGACATTGCTCAAAGTTGACACAGTTAACTCACTTTTCAGGTTGAGCAACCGAGCACTTAAGCAAGAGGGATGTTATAACAATAAATCACGCAGGTTTGAATAAAAGGCTTTCATCTGCTGGACGTTGGCATCCATCATGGAATTGTCAAGCCACCAGTCCGCGCCGGGCCTGAGTTCCTTCTTAGGCATGTAGCCGGGATCCTTTGTAATTGACCGAAAAGTCGCGGTGCCGGTGTCAGTATTTACAATCATGACTTTCTTCCAATCGTCGTTCGGGTCTGAGTTGACCACGAAGAAAGGAGCGGAACCCCAGTTCTCTTCAGGGTGTTTGGTTTTAAGTTGTTTTACACGGTTAATGAGAAAGCTTGAAAAAAATCAACTCCTGCTCCTAATCACGGCTTCTGCGAACAGTTATCAGTAAATTACCGCTAGACAGGAGGTTTCTGTCTCAGGTCCTGCAACTTTCTCAAGATTTCGTCATCGCCCCGCGCCTGCGCTTCGGATTCCATAGCGTCCCACCCTCCTTGCGCTGGAATAGCACCCTCCCGCTCTCCCCACGCAAAGAGTGCCTCAATCTCTGACTTCCTTTCGATCCACAAGAGCTCATCCAACCAACTGGTTGTTAGGTCGCGGCTTCTCAGTCGAATGCCGGATAGGAGTACGTTCAGGCCCAAATGAAGACTGCTCAAGACATAACCTGCCACGGGAAACGCACGGAATCCATCGTAGGAGTCACCCAGAGTCGCCGCGCCAATATGAAATCTGGATTCCTCATTCTTGTTGTATCGGGCAATCAAGTGACCGTTCTTAACGCAAGCGACTAAATCGGGCAACAGCATCATTTCGTCTTTGCCACTTGTCATGCGGTCATTTAGGTCAGACACGATTTTGTCGGCAGAAAGCCCCTCAAGACCCACAACGATGCCCAGATAAGGATTGTGGGGGCGCTTTGGGCCGGTCACCGTCAAGCCAGCCCCCAAACCGAGCCTTCTGTTGGGCAGGATATCTGTCAGTTCAGACGGGGATCGGCTTAGTCTTTTGACCGAAGCGATGTTTTTAAGGGCCAAGTTCCATCCGCTTGAATCCAAACGCGTCTTGACTTCGGCTGTCCCATAAACTGCTTCGCAAGGTACGAGAATTCCTCCGTCAGCTGTCTTGAAGACGGGCGAAAAGATATCATCATGGATGATTACGTCAATCTGTTTGCTTCTTTCGTTACGTTCGGAGAATACTTCACCATGCCCGATTGCATAAGAACTTGGCAAGAAACAGCGGATGAACTCTCTGACAATCTCCTCTCTGGAGGAGCCCTTTATCGATGGGTTCTGGCTCATAGCTGTGGCTCGGAGCTTGGCAAGGGCAAGATCGGCCTGCCCACGAAGTGCCTCGAGCAAAATCTCCGTTTGGTGTCGAGTGGTCTGGGTCACGGTTTTTCAGGTCAGTTGTCGCATATTTTGTTTCATTCCTAATGGTTACTTCCAACAGTTTTCATGTCAAACTGTTTTCCTGTAAAAGAGAACAAAAACATGGTCATCAAACCTACTCTCCGCACAAAAAGATTTCTTGTTTTCCCGCTCCGACACGTTGTCGGCATAAGAATTCCTTGCACTTGTCTAAAAGAAATCAGTGTATATATTTATACTTAGATTGCTTGATAATCTCCTAGCGAAAAAGTTGCTCGCCCGATATTGAGAAGGCCTAATGAGAGAATTTTCGTGATTTTTTCCAAAAAGAGAAAATGAGGATTCAAGACGCAGGAACGGCAAACAGGCATCTCTTCCCTTTCCACGGAAACAACTTCTTGCCGTCAGCAAAAAGAAACATTTTCACCGAAACCCCGGCTAAACATGCGCGCACCTTTAAATAAGGGGAATACTCCCACTCGCTTCTGAGTGCAGGAACTTATTATGTGGCCAATACGAATCCAAAAAATGCTCTAGAGCAACGCGGGCTAGTGGATGTGCTGGATTTCCACACAAAACTTTTGAAGGAAGACACCTATGAGCGAGCGGCGGCGTTACAAGACCCCCCCAATAGAAGAAGCAGTTTCTGAGTTTCGCTTCAAGCCGGGACAAAGCTGGGATCCTACAATTCCCGGGAAGCTTCAGAGCAAATTAAGCAACGAATATGCAGGTGAACCGCAACAGGGAAGTATTGTCGAGGTCGAACTGGGGTCCCAAGAAGGCACTCCTCCTAATCTTCGTCTTCATCAAAAACTTGCGAGGACCCAGCTTGTCTCGCGGGACGGCAGAAGAATGGTCGGTATTGGACCGGACGTACTCAGTATCCATATGCTGCGTCCTTATCAAAACCCATCTGATCCGGAGGCTAGTGGATGGAACGAATTCGAGCCCAGAATCTCGGATGCACTTAAAACATACTGGAAAGTATCAAAGCCAGTTGGCGTGCATGGAATTGGTATTCGCTACATAAATAAAATTGTTATCCCTGAAAACAGTGTAAAAGTAGAGGAATATCTAAGATGTGCACTGCCAGTTGTCAGCGGATTGCCAGACCGCCTGAACAGTTTCATGGGTCGAGTTGATTACGCCTATGATGATGGCGTACGTCTTGTTCTATCCCAAGGCTCGGTTGACGCACCGGAGGACCATGTAGGCTTCCTGCTAGATATTGACGTCATATGGGAAAGCCCTGAATCGGCTACTCTGGACAAAGCATTGGAAGTAATCAAGGACTTGCGCGATCGTGAAAGAAAAGCATTTGAGACAGTCATAACAAATAAGTCAAGGAGGCTCTTTAATGCAGATTGAAGTTCACTCGCCCACGCGTTCCACGGCCTCGGGCCTAATCGCGCACGCATTCGGTTCGGCAAACCAATCAAGGTTTTCATGTGATGAGACGTCCGGATTCGCTCCCCGGGATGATTCACCCAAGACATTCCTAGATACTATAATCCGTATTGTGTTCGGAAAGTACTCACTTGCCATATCTTCGGATGCAATGTGGTTGCGCAAGGCTGAAATAAAACTTGCCCATGACCTGTATTTCAAATGGCAGACAGAAGATGAACCTGTTGCGTCACCTGAGCAAATACAGCTTTTGACCAAACTTCTGGAAGCCTTTGAAACCGACCCTCTTGAAAGTGGAATTGACCACCCGGCGGAGCAAATTATTAAAAAGGCTTTGCAGTCCCCGGAGAACCAGCAGTTTTTTGATTGGTTCAAGAATTTTTCCCTAGACGTAGAGCGTCCGAGCTTCGCTGCATCGGTACTGCGTTGTCTTGGACGTCAGACGAATTTGGGAGAATATTCGTGGCGTGCTGAACTCGTTCACCGAGGACTGACTGTTGACGACGTGGAAATTAGGGATGCCGCTGTGCAGGCGGCAGAATCGTGGGGCGATCAGGGACTGGTAAGCATTCTTAAATCGCATCACGAAAGCGAATCGTGGCTTCGTGAGTACATCTTGGACGTAATCAACGACTTGGGAGGATAACCCATGTTTTTGATCCGCAAGATTACGCGCGCGAAGTGGGAACCCAAGAAAGGATTATCTAGTGAGGAGATACCGGCGGATGCTGTAACTGTGGATCTTCGCACAAAAGGAAATTCTTTATCCTTTTGGAAATGCAAATCAGACTCCAGAGAAAACATTGAAGAGGTAGCCTTGGCTATAGTAGCGGCGGGCAACTCCGTTGAAAGACTCGATCTTATTTGTATCGCCAATGATAAATTGCAGGAAGACGGTCAAACGTGGAAAGATACTGACGGGAGAACGCCTGTTAAGGATCTCGTCAAGCAACATGTTGATGTGTACCGGCTTGATTATGCACGCCTCGGGAAAATTGCCTCCCGCGTCGCTACCGCAATTAAGGCGGACGGTTACATCTGCCTAACAAAAAAGTCTCTGACTGAACTCTTGGCAGTAGCGGTTAAACAAAAACGCATTGATCTGGACGGGCTTAACGAAAAAGTCAAAGTGGAAGTACAAAAATCACTTGATCAGGAAACTTCATAACCGTGATATTTTGCATGCCATACTCATGTTTCCAAGTTGCGGGGAATACGCTTTTTCCTTGTGAAAGGCGACGACAACCCGTGCGTTCTAATCACGGAGATTGACGTGGTCGCACTGAGGGATTTTCAGTATAGGCCGAGTGCTAGGGGCGGTTTCAAGCCTCTTCCGCCTTGGTTTGATTTCGAGAAGATGCTTGAGCGGTCGACACAGACTCCCAAGAGACGTTAAAGTTTAAACTATTGAATTGCTTGCCGATGATGACGACCTACTGCGTATTCCAAAATAAAGGGAGATCTGTTCCGGCGAATTCGGACACCCAATTCTCTTTTTCTCTTTCCCAAAACAGGTTTTAATACTCATTGTTTTTCCCTATCAAACTACGAGCGAAAAGTTTGCTTTCTTCTACCACCGCTTGAAAAAGACAGGGAGTCCTTTCGGTATCCCGTCACAGCTTTAACGAATACTTACGTTTAGCCTAAGGGAACACTGATTGGAAATAGAATTTTTTTTCGAATCCCTGAACTAATTTGCGCGTTGCCTTCTGAGTAGCAGGTATTGGGTTGACAGGTTACACCGTCTCACTGTATAAGTCATCTTATAAACTCCATAGTGCAAAGCTTTCAGCAAAAAAGTTGTTCTTCGCATTATAGACGAAATAGGAAAATCAGAGAAATCGATTAAGCAAGAAAACCCTTTATTTACTTTGGTAAACTTAGGAGGTTGGAAATATTATGAACACAAACCACGAAGAAACGTGTCCTATCTGGCAGGCAGCACCCGCCTCTTCTTGGATTTCTGATGGTGACGATATGATGCGGGTGGATTCACCACGTGCCGGTGGACAATACTATATTCGCCGGGATATCGTACTTATGGGATTAAGAGAAGAATATGACGACGACCTTGTAAAAGCGCGCCTTACCTCGTGGCTTATTGAACAAAGATTACTGGGCATAAAATGCCCGAGGGTAACGGAGGCTGAGATCAGAGAAGCTTCCGAGCGACAACCTTTGTCAGTAACGGAGCGGGTAGACAGACTTCTCAAATATTTCGAGATAAGCACCCAGCATCTTGGAGAATCTTTTGAATATGATAAACACCGGTTTCTGGGCGAGAATTCAGATCATTTTCTGCAAATCATGGCCTGGTCGGAATCTACTAGAAGAGAAGAAACTGATTTTCTTGTGGACTATCTTGTTAGAAGGGAATGGGTTGAAAAAATAATGGAAGGGCAACATGCGACATATCGCCTGACCGTAAATGGCTATATTCACTTGGCCGAACTTGAGAAGACAGTTATTGATTCATCAAAGGTTTTCGTGGCCATGTGGTTTGACCCGTCCATGGAATCTGCTTGGCAGGATGGAATCAGGCCCGCAATCAGGAATACAGGATACACGCCGAAGCGGATTGATAAAGAAGAGCATGTGGACAAAATAGACGACAGGATCATAGCCGAAATCCGGCGCTCCCGTTTCGTTGTGGCGGATTTCACGCATGGGGAGAAAGGAATTCGAGGTGGGGTCTACTACGAGGCGGGCTTCGCCCATGGACTTGGCATATCGGTGATATTCACATGCCGGAAAGACCTTCAGGATGAAATCCACTTTGACACGCGCCAGTACAATCACATTTTCTGGGAAGCTCCAGATGAACTTCGAGAGAGGCTTGAAGAGCGGATCGGGGCTGTGATCGGGCAAGGTCCGGGCAGGTGCCAAAAAAAGTATCCTGAACATCCTCCTGCTATTGAGCAATACGGATTTTTGCTCTGAGAAGTTCGGGCTGGGGATCTATTGGGGTTGGACATTCCTTCTGGTTTTACCCGAACATCATTCTTTACAATCTGCTCCCCGAAATACCTCGGTATTGTCGCTACAGTTTTGCCTTGATTGTCACGATAACTGTTGACAAGTTACCTAAACACCCCTTAGTTTTTTCTGGAAGATAGTGCAGAATTTAAGTTTTTGGCATTACTTGCCGCGAAAGATTTACTACGCTATCGGAAGAGTTAACAATGCGTCAGAATCAATACAGCTTTCTTGCTGAATCCCGAGTCAGACAACAATGAGTGCAATGTCGAGAGTGTTGCTTGATCTTGATTGCCCTATGGAGTGGCCGACACGACTACGATGCTATCTCAATGCTCGGCATGATTTGTTTTTGGGGTGGGAAACTAATGAAAGCTGGGTCACCACTCTAATGTATGACAAGGCCGTGGATGGATTGATAGATGCCTTGCAGCCGTACGAAATTATGGGTTGGCATTGCACACGCCTCACAGATGCGGAGGCCGAAGAGATTATAAGAAACGGAATGCAACTCCCCGACGCAACGATGCTTGCAAACCGTATTGATGTTCTTGTGGAAGCTAATGAAATCACGCCCGATGTGGCGTGCCGTCTCAAGTTGGAAAATCAAGCTGATGAAGAGCACCGGGCCGGAAGAGTCTGGTTCTGTTTTTTCCCTCCGCATATGGATGGTGAAAGCGGAATCGGGCGCTTTTTTCGCCACTGGGGTGGTGAGGCCCTATATAACTCCCATGAGGGCGATCAAACAACATCGCCAGCTATCAGTTGCATTGGGACACCGTGCATTGTTGAAGCCAATGTGCCAATCGCGTCGTTTGAAAGAGACATAGCATTAGCGTTCAATATTGTCCATCGCTTCTTGATCAGCCGTGGCTGGCACTCGACAGAACCAACCGAACACGAGAACTGCATCAAGTGCCCACTGTCGGCTGAAAACATTCGGCGCATCATTCGCTTTCCTGACCCGGATTTCTGTTTGCTCACGGGTTGCTCCAATTGGAGTAGTCCTCTTGCCTGAGTAAAGAATTCCGCATTGCAAGCTGTATATACTGGTATTTTCCCAAGAAAATGGACTTTGGGAATCTGACGCAGGAAGATTCCTAAGGAGTTATGGACAAACTGAACAGCAGACAGAGGGAACATCTTGGATTCAAAACGCCGAATCGGGTATTCTTCGGAACTGATCCACCTGTTGCGTTTTAAACTTGAAATCATATGGATAATAACTCAAGAACAAACGTAGCTATGTTCTGGAATGAAGTGGGATTATTCTTTTGCACGGAGCGTGGAAACGATGAATGTAAACACCTATGTACCCGATGAATTGCCGCTGAGGGACTTGGATTATCAGAAACTGTTCGGTTTAGTTGGCAGGGCAAATGCGGAATTAGCGCGCTATGATGGTTTGCTGCAGGGCATCCCCAATTCAGAGATTATGCTTTCGCCCTTGGCTACTCAAGAAGCTGTGCTGTCTTCGAAAATTGAAGGTACGCAAGCCACTGTGGACGAGGTTCTGGAACAGGAAGCCGGTTTGGTTAAGGAGGGGGAAAAATACAAAGATATTCAGGAGATATCCAATTACCGGTCGGCGTTGTATCAAGCGAGAGATCACCTGAAGGAATATCCCATCCGGCTTGGCTTCATACGTGAGTTGCACAAAATTCTGATGAACAGCGTTCGCGGACAGGACAAAAAACCAGGCGATTTCCGCGCTGAACAGAACTGGATTGGACCGAGAGGCTGCACGATAGAACAGGCAACTTTCGTACCACCTTCGCCATTCATATTAAGCAGTTGTCTGGATAACTGGCAAAATTACATCGATTCGGACGACAGTGATTTTTTGCTGCAGACTGCGGTGGTGCATGCTCAGTTCGAGTTAATCCATCCTTTCATGGACGGTAACGGTCGGATCGGCCGAATACTCATACCCCTGTTTTTATACAAGAAGAAAGTCCTGGCACAGCCGATGTTTTATTTGAGCGAGTACTTGGAGAGCAACCGGGACGAGTACTATGAACGACTGCAGTTGATTTCAAAGTGCGGGGATTGGAATGGCTGGATCGCCTTTTTTTTAAAAGCAATTGAAAAACAAGCCCGGCGCAATGGTCAGAGGGTGCAGGAGATTATGGAGCTTTATGACGGAATGAAGCTGCGCGTACAGGATGCAACCCGTTCCCAATACTCCATCTATCTCGTTGACTCCATTTTCAGCAAGCCCATTTTCAAAAGTTCGGATTTAATCCGGCAGTTCAGCGACCGGCATGGTGTTCATAGACAGACCGCTTTTGAGCTGCTCAAGCGACTGCGAGATGCCGAGATACTGCGAGAGCTTCAGCCCGGCAGGGGGAGTCGCTCCGCAGTTTTGTGTTTTCCGGAATTGATAGTGCTGGCGCAGGGGTAATAAGTGTCAAGAAAATTTTGAGTAGCCTGCAGGCTTTTCCAATCTGTTTGTATAGCCTGTTTTCTGTTTCAGGCTACACAAAATGCTTTGTGCCAATCTCAGGCTACACGAAAACCTCGATTCATGTCCGCATTTCGAAAATGGACGGGGCCAATCATGCGTTAAGATGCCGGGTGGGGCCGTAGCCCCGACATGCAAGGTGACGCACTCCCAGACATTCATAATCTGTCCATTATTCCTAATTTCGTCACCCCGTGGTTTCGTCAAGAAGCAAAACGAACCTGCTTCCTGCACAATAACCTAAAAATACCTCGACATAATAACCTAAATATCCAAAGGTCGAATCATCATGCAGATTTATAACCATGAAAATTGGAAGTTTGCCATCCAATTTTCATGGTTATTGGAAACCGCGTGTGGGGGTTCATTGTCGGCGACCCGGTCGCCTCGATGTCAGCTCAGCGTGCTGACCAGTTCCGCTTTGGCGATTCTGTGATCCTGATTATTTTTCTCTTGAGAGAGTCTGACAATTCAGTTATTCTAAACCCATAAATAATGGAGTTTCAATACCCGATATGTCGAATAATGAGTTTCCAAGAGAAATAGCCGCGTCAGTCAGGCGCATGGCAAGGCACTTCCCCGCCGTTGTCGTTACGGGCACCCGTCAGACGGGGAAGACAACGCTGCTGACAAAACTGTTCGGGGATTACAACTACGTAAGCCTCGACCTTCCGGCGGAAGCCCAGTTGGCTGAAGAGGACCCCCAATCCTTTCTGTCGCGTCATCCCGCGCCGCTGCTTGTGGATGAGGTTCAATACGCACCCAAGCTGTTTCGCTACCTGAAGGTTGAAATAGACAGGCACAGGGAGATGAACGGACGCTTCATCCTTACCGGGTCACAGAAGTTCAGTCTGATGCGGGGAGTGTCGGAGTCTCTGGCGGGACGATGCGGCGTGCTGGAACTCGAAGGCCTTACGATTCAGGAACTGGGACCCGTGTTTTCCCGGCTGGAAGAGAGTGAAGGGATGGCCGGGATTCTCGGTCGCGGGTTTATGCCACAGCTCTGGAAGGACCCTGCGATGAGACCCGCTGACTATTTCGCCAGCTATCAGGCGACTTATCTTGAGCGCGATGTCAGGCAGCTTTTAAATGTTTCGTCGTTGAGGGACTTTGACCGCTTCATGCGCGCCCTGGCTCTCCGTAGCGGCCAACTGCTTAATAAGTCGGAAGTTGCCAAGGAGACGGGAATAAACAGCAAAACCGCCGACAAGTGGCTGAATGTGCTTTTGGCTTCCAATCAGGTTACGCTGCTTGAGCCCTGGTTCGCGAATCCCGGGAAACGTCTCGCGAAGACACCCAAGCTTTTTTTCAACGATGTCGGGTTGCTGTGTTTTCTCCTGGGGCTTAGCAGACAGGCGGTGACCGAAAGCTATCTGGTCGGAGCGATATGGGAGACTTTTATTTTTGGCGAACTGCGAAAATACCTGTCTCTGGCGGTTCCGGAAGCGACCATATGGCACTATCGGGACCAGTCACGCGAAACGGATTTCATTATTGAGAAGGACGGTCGTCTGACTCTGGCGGAAGCGAAATGGAAGGAGCTTCCGACATCACGCGACTTTGCCCAGGCGCTCAAGGTTCACGAACTGCTCGGACCGCGCGCGAGATGGCCCGTCATGGTGCTTTGCCGTACCCGTCAGAGCTTTCCGGTTACAGAAAAGCTGCTTGCCGTAAACGCATTCAGACTTCGGGAACACCTGGCATGAGAAGCTGGAAATTCCCTCCGGCCCGAAATTAGGCTTTTTCCGGTTTTCTCAGTAAATTTTTACCGCGGATTCGGGGAGGATGACGAAGGGTCCGGATCAGGGCGCAGGGCGCAGAACGCAGGGTCCGCTTTCAGGTAACGGAGTATCTTGATGTCAAAACGCTTTAGAATCTTTCTGGTTTTTGCCGCGTGCTTTCTCTTCGCCTCGGGCGGGGCGGAAGCCCTTACGCTCACGCAGGCAAAGATAATGGCCCTTGAGAAAAATCACGACATAAGGGTCTGGATGCTCGGCATCGACACCGCACGCGGGGAACACAAGAGCAGGAAGGGATTCTACGATCCCGAGATAAGCTTCATGGCCTCCTATGCCGACACAAAAACCCCCACTGCCAGTGCCTTCATAGAGGACGGAATAGTGAACGCCGAGGTTTTCTCCTTCGGGAGCGAGCTTTCGGGGAAGCTTCCCACCGGGACCTTCTACAAGCTCTACGATCTTGAGGTATCGAGGACCGAGACCGATTCCCCGCTTGAGAGCCTGAGCCCTTCGTGGGCCGCAAGCCTCGGTTTCAGCGTGGGACAGGAGCTGCTCCGCGGCTTCGATATAGCCTCCCACAGGGTATCGGTGGTGCTCTCGAGAAAGGACAGGGACATATCCGTCTACGAATTCGAGCGCATGGTGGCGAAGACGCTTTTCGATCTTGAGAGAAGCTACTGGGGAGTTGTGGCCGCGGCCCACGACCGCGACCTTGAGAAAAAAGCCTACGATCTGGCCCTGGACCTTGAGAGAAGGACCGGAATACAGGTGGAGGTCGGGGTTCTGCCCAGGGTGGCCCTCACCCAGGCGCGCTCCGAGAGCGCCGCCAGGAAGGTTAGGATGATAAACTCCGAGAACGCCTACGAGGCGTCTATGGACGCGCTTAAGAACCTGATTGCCATCCCTCTTGAGGAAAGCGTTGAGCTGCTCGAGGTAACCGACTCCATGCCGGCCGCCTACGAACCGCCCTCAGAAGCCGTGGCCGTGGTGCAGGCGTTTGAGAACCGCCCCGAGATGCGCCGGGCGGAGAAGGAGATGGAGAAGGCGCAGGCGCTTAAGACCTTTTATTCCCGCCAGAGGCTACCGCGGCTCACCGTGGAGGGCCGCCTTGAGTACCTGGGTCTCGGGGGTTCCGAGAATCCCGACAGGCTCGTTTTCGGGGAGTTTGGCGGCGTGCCCCGGCGCTTTGCCGATTCCTCGCATGCCTACGACAGCATCGTCGGCCGCGATTATCCGAGCTGGAGCGTTACGGGGAGGCTTAGCTTTCCGGTCTTCGGAAGAAAGGCCGGGGGGGACTACGCGAAAGCCCGTGCCGACTATGACCGAAGCGTTATAAGCTACCAGAAACAGAAAGACGCGGTCCGCCTCGACGTCAGAAACGCCATAAGGGAGATCACGAGCAGCCAGAAGAGGATGGAGGCCGCCCTGCTTTCCACCAGCCTCGCTAAGGAGGTGCTCGGGAACGAGGAGGAGAAATTCAAGGCGGGACTTTCCACCACCAGGGAGATCCTTGAAGCGCAGAGGGACCTCATAAGCGCGGAGGCCAATTACATAAGCGCCTTCGCCAGCCACCGGGTCGCTCTGGCCGATCTTGAGCGCGCGAGGGGGACCATGATAGAGAGCAATTCTTTTCTCATAGAGAACCACTCGGACATCGGGCCTTATCTTGAAGTTGACTGATAAGCGAGCAGGTTCAGATCAACGGGAAGATCTGTAAAAGCTGATCAATCCATTGAGCGCATTCTTTTACTCATTAGCGTTCGATTGCGGATTTAACCAAGGCTTCTCTGAATTCTCGGGTGTTGAGAGATTGCCCTAGCGCAAGACAGAGAATGCTTGTGGGGAAAAACATAATTTTTTTATTGTTATGTTGCTGGAAGTCGAATTTGCTGAGCGTACAGAAAATCGTTTCTCCCAAACCGGCGAGTTTGTGTTTTTCGGCAAAATCAAGCAGTCCTTTGATTTCCGATGAATTTTCAACAGGCCTGTCCGACCATTTAATTTCAACTGCTGTTGCAGGTTTTACCCCCGTATCATCCATAACTACTAGATCCACTTCACCGTTTCTCCAGCGTGCGTAATATAGTTTTTCGAGGAAGTGGAAGTAGTGACTGAAAACGGCCGTCTCCGCCAGTTTTCCCAAAACAGTCTTGTCATCCTTGTCCAGAGCGCCGAATAATGCCGGGTACATCGAGGTGTTTGTAAGATAAACTTTGAACTTATGTTCCCTTTTGAATTTCCTGGCGTTCCTGTCGACCCGGCTGATGCGTTTTATAAGAAAAGCGGCTTCCAGATATTCCAGATACTTTAATATCGTGCCTTTCGCTACGTTTGAGTCTTGAGAAATTCCCGACAGTTCAATTTCCTGCCCGGTGTTATGGACGAGCATTGTAAACAGGCGGTTAAGTTCAGGGATGTCGCGGATTCCATACAGGCTCGGCAGGTCTCGTAGAAGTACCTTCTCTATAATGTCGTTTCTGATGAAACGACTGGGATCTGTTCTTATCTCTTCTGAAAATACAGCTTCTGGATAACCTCCGAAATTTATGTAGTCGACAAATTCTTGGTTAAGGTCGTCAATCTTTTCAAGAAGCAGACTGATCTGATTAAGGGGAATGTCTTTTTTCTGAGCAAGGAATTTTTCTTCTTCGTCCGAGAATTTAATGTATTCGTAAAATGTCAATGGAGGAAGGATGAAGTCGGTGAACCTTCCCGCACCAGATTCGTCGCTTTTCAGCTTTAGTGCTGCTGCGGCCGAACCGGTGACTATAAAACGGTGTTGCGGGTAGGAATCAACCAGAGATTTTAAATGCCGCTCCCAGTCGCCGAGGTATTGAATCTCGTCAAAAAAAAGGTAGGAAGACTCGTCTTTCTTTATGGAATTCAGGTTGGTGAACATAAAGAGTATTTTTTCGAGCGAGAGCCCTGAATACAGGGGGTTGTCTAGGGGAACGTATAGAATTCGCTTCGGTTTAATCCTTTTCTTTACGAGTTCGGCGATCGCTTGGTGAACCATAACGGTTTTGCCAACCCTGCGGGGGCCCATGAGTACGACCGCGCGATTGACCTTTTTCTCATATATGAGTTCAAAAAACGGGTCAAAGTAGACTCGTTTTGGAGCATCTTTCCATCTGGTGTCCTTCCGATTTTCCCACCAGGGACTGTCGGTGCGAAGACGCTGGAGTATTTCCTCTTCCGAGACTCTTAACATAGTGATCCATATAATAGCGGGGAAGAAAGAAAAAGTCAAATAAGCACAATTAATTGTTCTTATTTGATTACAATAAAATACTTCAATGGTAACAGAAAGTTGTGAGTATCAGATGGAGTTGACCACAGTTAGTTTTCGTGATTTGTCTGCGATAATCCTTCCGCAAAGTTTTTGGGTCCTAAGAAAAAGCTATGTGCACTTGCTTTAAAGATTCCGTAAGGAAAGGATATCCCCGAATCTTTTCTTGAGTTGGTCTTATACTTAGTGCCTGAAGTGCCTTTTCCCGGTAAAGACCATCGCCATTGAGTGCTCGTCCGCGGCGGCGATGACCTCCTCGTCCCTTACCGATCCTCCGGGCTGCGCTACTGCCGTGATCCCCGCCCGCGCCGCTTCGTCGACGCCGTCTCTGAAGGGGAAAAACGCGTCAGAAGCGAGCACCGAGCCGTCGGTCGGAGTCCGGGCCTTCATCCCCGCGATCCTTACCGAATCGACCCTGCTCATCTGTCCCGCCCCTATGCCCACCGTCCGGAGGTCTCTCGCGTAGACAATTGCGTTTGACTTGGTGTGCCGGCAGATTTTCCAGGCGAACCGGAGATCTGCTATCTCTTCCTCGGTAGGTTTTCTCTTGGTCGGGATCTTTATGTCCGAAAAATCATCCCCCCGTCCCCTGTCGCTTTGCTGTATGAGCGCCCCGCCCGTCACCTTCTTTATGTCCAGGGTTCCCGCCCCGCCGATATCCATTCCCCCCGAGAGAAGCACCCGCAGGTTCTTCCTCGCCGATAGCAGCATGAGCGCCTTTTCTGAAAAACCCGGAGCTATGACCACTTCGGCGAACATTCCGGCTATCTCCTCGGCTGCGGTCTTGTCAACCTCCCTGTTAAAGGCTATTATCCCGCCGAAAGCGCTTTCCGGATCGCATTCCCTCGCCCGGGAGAACGCCTCCGCCGGAGTGTCCCCGAGCGCCGCTCCGCAGGGATTGTTATGCTTCACTATCACGCACGCGGTCTCTTCGAGCTCCCTTACGAGTTCGAAAGCGGAGTCGGTGTCGTATATGTTGTTAAGGGAAAGCTCCTTTCCCTGGAGCTGCCTTGCGTTTGCCACGCAGTGCGCCCCGGCTGTGCGGCTTTCCGTGTAGAAGGCCCCCGGCTGATGGGGGTTCTCCCCGTAGCGAAGATCGAGCTTTTTCTCCAGGTAGAGGGTGTAGGTCGCTGGAAGGGGGTTTCTTCCGCCGTCAGGTTCGAGGGACGAGAGATAGTTTGATATCGCCGCGTCGTATCTCGAGACGTATGAGAAGGCCTTTGCCGAGAGGCGGAAATTTGTCTCGGGGGAGATTTTCCCCTTGTTTCCGCGAAGCTCCCTGAGCACGGTGCCGTAGTCTTCGGGATCGGTGAGCACGGTCACCGACGCGTGGTTTTTCGCCGCGGCCCGAAGCATCGCCGGCCCGCCTATGTCTATGTTCTCTATCGCTTCAGAAAACGTGGCCCCCTCTTTTGCGACCACTTCCTCAAACGGGTAGAAGTTGACCACGAGCATGTCTATGGGCTCTATGGAGTTTGCCGCCATTTCCTCTCTGTGGCGTTCATCGTCCCTTATTCCGAGAAGTCCTCCGTGGATCTTGGGGTGAAGCGTTTTCACCCTTCCTCCCAGTATTTCGGGAAACCCCGTGTAGTCCGATATTTCCGTCACTTTCGCCCCGCCGTCCCTGAGCCTCCCGGCGGTTCCCCCGGTTGAGAGCATCTCAACCCCAAGTTCCCCCAGGCCCTTCGCGAGCGTGGTTATCCCCTTTTTGTCGTAAACGCTTATTACCGCTCTTTTTATCCTTGCCATGAGTGAAAGCTCCTTTTCGGTACTGGGGAGCGCCTCGGACGGAACAGAGTAATTGAGGTTATCACAGCCGCCCGGATTTTCAATTCCCCGCTTACAAATAATCCGGTTTTTCGGTACAATACCTATGGGTAAGGCGTGCTGGTCACGCCGGGAGAGCGCAGATGAAAAAAGAGAGAGTCGCTCGGCTCAAGGTGGGGATCTTCGTTCTGGCATCAATCGTTATCTTCGTTTACGGAGTTTTTACGATAAGCGGCCAGGAGGAGCTCTTTGAGAGGGAGTACAAGGTAAAAACCTACTTTGACAACAGTGCGGGGCTGCTCGAAGGTGCCTACGTGCGCCTCTCGGGAGTGGGCGTGGGATCGGTATCGTCCATTGAATTTTCGGATGATCTTTCCCTTGGGAAGGTTCAGGTCATGATGGAAATCACGAAGCGGGCGTTTGCCAGGATCCCGAAGGACTCCCACGCCACGATCAAGACCGAAGGGCTTCTGGGGGCGAAATTCGTCGAGATCGTTCCCGGCCAGGGAGAAAGCATAGGAAGGGCCCGCGACGGGGTCGTGATCAGGGGTTACACGTCGCCCGAGATGCAGGAGATAATAAGCCAGTCGGAGGAATTCGTTACGAACCTCACGGCCATCTCCAGGAATCTCGACAAGATAGTGGCGGCGTTTGCGGATAAGAAGCAGGAGGGTTTTCTGCATACTCTCATCTACGACGAGCAGTTCGCGGCGGACATGCGGAGCTTCTCCTCCAACCTGGCCGAGGTTTCCCGAATGATAAGGGAAGGGGAAGGCTCGATCGGGGGGCTTGTAGTGGATCCCTCGGTTCACGATGCTCTTAAAGGAGTGCTGGGGGAGGCTGAGAGAAACAGGTTCGTTCGCTCCGCCGTAAGGTATATGATAAAAGAAAAGGAAAAGAGGGCGTCGGAAGAGCATTAGGGTTCAAGCGGACCTTGATTTCAATGGCGTCCGGATATTATCAAACTAGAAAATCTCAAGGAGGAAATAGAGATGTCAGCTAGAAGATTTTTGGTTTTTTTAACTGTTTTGGTTTTTTTCGCCGTTCCGCTTACGATCGTGCACTCCGGGTGTTCGGGTTCGAGTGATGCTCCGGACGCTACAGCCAGTTCATCTTCGCTTCCGGGCCCGCAGCTCGTGACCGGCGCATGGATGTTCATCGCGGCCTACAAGGCCGACCCGGAAGTTCTGAAGTCGATGCTTCCGGCGGGTCTTAAGCCCCATCCGAACAACCATGTGGTCATAAACATGTACACGGTTCCCGACAAGAACCAGACCTCGGGGTTCGGGGCGTACACGCTCACCTATCTGACGATAGAGCTTGACGGACACGACTCGTACGTGATGGATTCCGACATAACCTATCCCGGAAGGTATTTCGTCCATTACTACAACAGCTCCCCCAAGATGAGGGAGTTCACCAAGCCCGTCGGCATTCCCGCCCAGGAGGGAATGACCACCACTGTGGTGGAGAACGGAGTGCTGAAGACAAAGCTTGAAATCGGCGGACAGTCGATGATCGAGGCCACGGCCCAGGTCGGAAGCGAGCTCGGAGGATTCGGCGGGGGACACCTCAATTACTTCGGGCTTATAGAGGGCAAGGGAGTGGTCAAGTACCCGATCCCGTGGAACGGGGGTACGGTCTCCATGGCTAACCCGAAAATAACGTTCACGGCTCCCGAGGGCCATTCGATTAACAAGCTTAAGCCGCTTGGGGACCCCGTCTGGGCTATCTGGACCAAGGGAAGCTTCGTCTACCCACAGTACCAGGTAGTTAACTGAAGTTAAGGTAAGTACAGTTTTCAGGGTTGTATCCCGAAGCTTCCCGCTTCGGGGTACGACCCTTTTTTTCCCCGAAACCGGCTATGACCAGATCGGATTACCCAGTTGTATTCGTAATAAGCGAGATAAACGCGTTTTTCGTACTGCTTCTCTTCTTCACGCTTCGCGGCGAGATGCCCGGAGTGTACTCCACGCTTGTGGGGGTGCAGTGGGGGATTTTCATACTGAGTCCCGTGATCCACTTCCTTTTTCTCGGGTTTTTCTCCCGGTGGTCATCGCTTGTCCAGTTCTCAAAGTTCTGCGTCATAAGCTTTTCAAACCTCGTGATCGATTTTGGAATACTCAACATGCTCATCTATTATTCCGGGGTGGCGGAGGGGATTTTGTACTCGGTTTTCAAGGCAGCTTCCTTTATTCTGGCAAACGTTAACGGCTACGCGTGGAACAAGTTCTGGACTTTTGGCAGCAGCGAGGTAGAGGGGTGGATGAACCAGCTCATAAGGTTCTTCGCCGTCGTGGGAGTGGGGCTCGTGATAAACGTTACGGTCGCTTCGTACGTGGTTGCCGAATTCGGCGGTTCAGGGGGCTCCATCTCGTCCACGGTGTGGGCGAACATAGGAGCCGCGGTATCCCTGGTGTTCACGCTTTTCTGGAATTTCTTCGGCCTTAAGTACCTGGTTTTTGAGAAAAGGTCTTGACTGGGGCAGGGTTTTTGATAAAGATGTCCCGAGATTTACGTACTGCAGGGAAACGATGATAAAATACGTAATGCGCAGTTTATATACGTTTTGTGGGAACCCATGCGGAACATGATGTTGCAGATACGGAGGAGGCATGAAAATGGTTGGCGCAAAGCCAATTCACACCGAGGAAGACTATGAAGCCGCTTTGGCTCGTATCGAGGAGATATTTGAAGCCGAATTCGACAGCCCAGAGGGCAAAGAACTCGATATTTTGGTTGACCTTGTTGAACTCTATGAAAGCGAGCATGTACCGATGGGGTATCCGGATCCCATCGAAGCAATCAGGTTTCGGATGGAGCAATCGGGTTCGAGTCAGCACGACTTGGTTCCTTAACATTTTTATAATATTCCCCTGCGACACCGTTTTCCAAGACCGGGGGTGGCGAAATTATCAATAGAAACCGGGCGGATTCGATATTAACGTGGTGACCGGAATTGAAATACGGCTTTCGGAGAGTGAGAGCGGGCGACGGGATTCGAACCCGCGACCCTTGGCTTGGGAAGCCAATGCTCTGGCCAGCTGAGCTACACCCGCAATATCCAAAGGACTTTATACGGATATCGCCGACAAATCAAACCCCGCGCCGCGGACTGTTCTCCGGATAACCGGCGCGCGTTTCAGATATAATGTTCCCCGTGAAGAAGACTCGCCGGACAGGACACCTGTCCACGGAAAAAGCAAACCCGAGAACGGTCAATATTGATGAACTTTCGTGTTCGGAAATCATCGACCTTATAAGCGCGGAAGACCAGGAGGCTTTTAACGCCGTCTCAAGGGAGAAGGACTCCGTTTCCCGGGCGGCGGACATGGTTTTCCGATCGCTTGAGCGCGGAGGCAGGGTTTTTTTCGTGGGGGCGGGAACAAGCGGGCGGCTCGGGGTGATGGAAGCTGCCGAATGCCCGCCGACTTTCGGAACGGACCCCGAGGCGGTGCAGGCGGTTATGGCGGGAGGACGGGACGCGGTATGGAACGCGGTCGAGGGCGCGGAGGATTCCGTTACGGCTTCGGTGGAGGCCCTTCGCGACAGACAGCTCTCAGAAGACGACATAGTCGTTGGAATCGCCGCGAGTTCCGGGACTCCCTTTGTGATATCGGCCCTTGAGTACGCCCGGACGGTCGGCTGCCCAAGCGTGCTTGTAAGCTGCAGCGAGCCGGAGAACGCCCCGGCCGACCTGGTAATAACCCTGCCCGTGGGGCCTGAAGTGATAGTGGGTTCCACGAGGCTCAAGGCCGCGACCGCGACCAAGATGGTTCTTAACATGATTACGACGACCGCCATGGTGCTTCTCGGGAAAACTTACGGAAACCTTATGGTTGATCTTAAGCCCGCTTCCTCAAAGCTCGTTGACAGGGCAAGGAGAATCATAATGGACATATGCGGCGTAGGGGAGGAAGAGGCGGCCTCCCTTTTCAGCAAAGCCGGCGGAAACCTGAAAGTTGCCGTGGTTATGAAACTTGGGGGTCTCTCGTTTGATGAGGCCATCAGTCTGCTAAGAGAAAACGGCGAATCTTTAAAGAAAGCTCTTGCAACCACATCCTGCGAGATGGAGAATCCATGACTGCCGCGATTTGCTTCCTAATCCCGGCTAGGCGCAGCGAATCGGGGATGTTGCGCGGGCAAGAATCTGACTTCGGCATGGAAAGACAAGGTGGGTTTCGTTACTGGAAAGACTTTTAACGGGTGATCTGCGCAGGTCCTTTCATCTACCCCGAGCAATCCGATTACCTAATGCCCGCAAAGGCAAGCAGAGGTTCATAATCGCCTCCATCTGCAGCTTTTAACGCCTGAATATAGGATTTTCTTCTGTTCCCCATGGAAGAGAGGTCCTGTCCTCCTGCCCAGTCGACCGTAGGTAATCTGTACAGTTTTATGAGCAATGCGTCCGCCATAATTCTGGCGTGACGCCCGTTGCCATTGGAAAAGGGATGAATTGCTGTCAGACGGTGGTGAAAGCGAATTACCGCTTCACTCGGCACATAGGTTTCACTATCAAACCAGTACTGCATATCGTCCAGAAGCTTGCGCAACTCCACGGCGATATGGAGTGGGTCAACCCCGATATTTTTACCCGTCTGACGGAATGTTCCCGCCCACAACCAGACTTTGCCGAACAGACGTTTATGCAGTTCACGTACGTAGCTTTCCGACAGCAGGTCAGTGCGCCTGTTGCGACGCATCCACGCGATACCGCTTTGAATGTTGGCTTGTTCCAGACGATTCAGTTCACCGCGTGTGGTTATGTGTTTGAATTTTAATCCTTGCGCCTCGTCGGGATCAAGCGCCGTTGTATCTTCTACAGGATGATTCACTTTTATCGGCCCTCGTCGTTCCACAAGGCGCCCGGTTGTTCTCTGAGAATCTCCTCTGTGAGGCGTTCTATTTCAGATTCGATCTGGGTTTGGGAAAGAGTCTGTTGCTCAAGCGCCATGTGTACGCCGGCTTCTATCACGCGCTGCTCGGCTTTTTCCTTGGCGCGCCGCCTGATAAGAACTTCTGTACTTTCTTTCGGCACAAAGGCATAGATGAAACTGCAGTTTGCCGCCTCTGCCATGGAGCGCATGGTTCTGAGGGTCACTGCGCCATCAAGCTCGGCCTTTTCCGTGTTGGAGACAAGCGCTCGGGTTTTTCCGAGACGCCGCGCCAGCTGCGCTGCGGACATGCCGAGGGCTTTTCTGGCTGTGCGGATCCAACCTTCGGGGGGTAGGGCGAAACCCTGAAATTTTGACGCGGCCTGATTAAGCTTCCCGCGGTACTGTCTTGTAATAACCGGCTTAACACTCATTGTGTACTCTCAACGTTATATACAGAATAATTTTCTCGTATATTTATATATATACAAATTATTTAGAATGTCAAGATATAAATATACATAATATATGGCGGAAAAACGCGCCATTAGGAACGACTATAAAGCGTTTCATTCGGTTAATACGTCTGACAACTTTTCTCACAAGTCTTCTAAGCTGAACGATTAAGATATCTACATGTTAATAGCAGACGATGTATCCGCTTTTGCTTTGTTCACATCAGCCTCAAAGGGCGTAGCCCGAAGAGGGTGATGTGAAGCTGCGATGTCCTTCTATCCGGACCCTTGGCCTGCTTATCCCTCCTTCATTCTTCAATCGACCCTTGCTGTCATAACTTCCCACTCTGCGCTTCCCATGGTATATGGATATGCTCCCGTCTGAATACTCGTGCACCATCACCTTTGCCCTCACAAAATGATAACGATCCCCAACCGGGGGAGTGGAGGCCCTTCGCGGCAAAGAGCTCTCAGAAGACGACATAGTCGTTGGAATCGCGGCGGTCATGAAGCTCCGGGGTCTCTCCGTTGATGAGTCGGCGGAACTGCTTGGGAAAAGCGGCGGATCCCTCAAAAAGGCTCTTGGAAGCAAGTTCCAGAGGAAACGTAATCCTTAACCGCGATATCGGCATTACGGTTTTAGCCGGTTATTTCTTTCTCATCAGGCAAAGATAGCGAAGGTAGTTGTCAAAGGGGATTTTCTCAAGCTTGTCAAAGACGAAATAGGGCTCGAATATCCTAAGGAGCTCCTCTTTTTCCAGAAGGTAAGTTATGGTGTCGGTCACCGGATTCATGAACTCGTAGTTCTTTCCGAAGCGCGGCTCGTCTTCGCTGAACATGCAGACCATGAGCTTTCCGCCGGAGGGAAGAAGGGACGACAGCTGAAAAGCGTAATCATCCCTGGCTGACGGTTTTAGATGGTGGAGCAGCGAGATGTCATATACGAGATCAAACTGCTCATCAAGAGAAGTTAGATTCTCAACGCTCTCGACGATGAACCGCAGGGACGGATGGCTGTTTTTCTGCTTCGCCAGGGATATGGCCTCCTCTGAGCGGTCAAGACACAGAACGGTGTATCCTCTTTCCGCAAGGTAAAAGGCGTAGTTGCCGAGACCACACCCCACGGCAAGGGCGCTGCACGGCTCCATCCAGTCTGAATCAACCAGTTCGGCAAACCACGAGGGCATTTCATCAACGCACCAGGGAAGCTCCTCTCCCACAGCTCCGTAAAGCGTGTTCCAGTCAGGACTCTTTTTCATTTCGCTCACCGTCAATAAAGCAGGTTCCCCGCACGGCCCGGGAGGTTTTTCCGCTCCCCGTGATGCGGGATCAGCTATAGTTAACCTGATGCGCCGGGTGTTTATCAAGCTTCATCCGCCGTCGCTTCGTCCGGGTCCGCGCGGATTGACTTAAACGTCCTCCTTGCGTATATACACAGGAAATAATCAGACTCCTCCGGCTGGTTGCGGCCGGGGTGTCAGGCGGGAAAAACTAATGCTCAGGATTTGTCCGGAGGCCCTTGCTCTTTATTTCATCGACGTTCAGGCGGAAGCGCCTTTTCGATTCGGCGGAGAGACTCTTGAGAGGGTTACGTGCGCGCGCGTCATGTTTGAGGTGCAGAGTTCCTCAGGCGGCGCTTTTCGGGGTTGGGGGGAGTCGCCGCTTTCAGCGCAGTGGGCCTGGCCGGGGAATGTGCCTTTGTCGCAGAGGGAGGTGGCTTTGCGGGAATTCTGCTGCGAAATTCTGGACGCCTGGTCCGGATGGGGTGATTCCGGGCACCCTCTTGAACTCGGTCATTCGTTTCTCCGGGAGACGCTGCCTGGGCTGCTTGATTCCTTTAATTCGCGGCGAAACGCAGAGAGCGAGATGCCGTACCTCGCGGCGCTTATATGCTGCGCGCCTTTTGATATGGCGCTCCACGACGCTTACGGACACGCCGCCGGCAGACCCATTTACGACTGCTACTCCTCGGCCGACATGTCGCGGGATCTTGAGTACCACTTCGGCGACCCGAACTTCAAGGGACTTTACCCGGCTGACTTCCTGTCCCGCGGCGCGGTCAGGATTCCCGCATGGCACGCAGTCGGCGGACTTGACGAACTCTGCGGAGGCGAGCGCGGGCCTTCGGAGCTTCAACCCGGGATTCCCGCCACTTTGGAGCAGTGGATACTGAAAGACGGACTGAGAAGGCTCAAGATCAAGCTTGGCGGAACCGATTTCGAGCGGGACTTTGAGAGGTTCATCGAGGTTGCCGATATTTCGATACCCCTCGGAGTTGAAATGCTCGGGGTTGATTTTAACGGGATGGTGACGGATCCCAAGTACCTGGAGCAGCTTTTTGAGCGGATCGACAGGGACCGCCCCGGCCTGCTTGATTCCCTGCGCTTTATTGAAGAGCCGTTTGCCCCGCAGCTGCTTGAGAGCGGAGAGGACATATCATCCGTGGCGAAACGGGGTCCCTTGTTTCTTGACGAGAGCGCCCATGACTGGCGCGTTCTTCCAAAGGTAGAAAGGACCGGTTATTCTGGTATTGCGGTGAAAACCTGCAAGACCCAGACGGAAGCTGTGCTGACAACCAGCTGGGCCAGGCGTTACGGGATGGATATTCTTACACAGGACCTGACTAACCCCATGCTTGCTCAGATATCGCATGTCCAGCTGGGCGCCCACGCTTCTCCCGAGATTGGAATAGAGACAAACTCGATGCAGTTTTATCCTCGGGCTTCCGCTGAAGAGGCCAGGATTCATCCGGGTCTGTACAGTCGGGTGGACGGGGCGGTTGACCTGAGTACTATAAGCGGTCCGGGGTTCGGGTACAGGATTGAGGAGATTGACCGCAGGCTTCCTGAACCCGCGAGGACATCCTGAGAGGCTAAAGGCGGAGATTGCATAGGTATGGTGGTTTGACTTGAGCAAGGAATTCAACATCATCGGAATTATAGGCTACGGCAAGATAGGCCAGATATACCGCAAGATATTCGATGAGTTAACCGCGCACTTCCTGATAGTTGAGCCCAAAATGGATGAAGACGGGGAAAACTATGTTTACTCCGCTCTTGAGGACGTGCCGGAAGAAGTCTTCAGACACGTTCAGGCCTGGAATATATGCGTGCCCACGGAGAGTCATCTCAAGGTCCTTTCAGAGGTTCTGTCGAGGAATCCGCGTGCCTGGGTCATTATTGAGAAGCCGATCTGCCTTAGTTTTGAAATCGATTCTTTCCGGGCTCTTCTGATCAGGTATCCTGACGCCCACATCGTGGGAAATGAGCAGTATAATGACTCTCTCGCGATCAACGAACTTAAGGATTTTCTTACCAAAACCGGTATTAGACGGCCGGAACTGATCAGGATCGAATTCAGCAAGGACCGCCGCCCCGATATCGCCGCGGGCAGATTCGTCGACTTGCACTACGGGCTGCTGGGGTACGAATGGGTGCACATGCTGGCGATCCTTAGAAATATCCTGGGGGAAAGGTGGCCCGAGTACGCCTATGCGTCGTCACGTGTTTGGCCGACGTTTGACGCGGTTCAGTTCGTGTCTGAGATCGAAGAACACACAGTTATGCCTTCCGGGACTAAAGTCGAACTGAGGTCCTCAATGATTGGGAACTACGGATATGAATCCTTTCTTCCCGTTGACCAGCTGGTGCAGCATCGCTATGTGGAAGTGAAATCCGGGTCGCTTCGGTTCATGATGCAGATGGAACCTCGATTTAAAACGCAGACCACCGGAGGACTTTTTGAAAACCTTCTCCGGATCGAGGAAGGTGATTCTGTGCTGCGTGAATCGTCCATCCATGACCCCAGCATGCCGAGATTTCTGCAATCGACCCTGAGACATCTCTACAAGCATGCCGAGTCGCCGATTGAGATTGACTGGCCGTTTATGGAGCGGATCATTTCGATGAGGCAGTTGCTGCGGGATTACTACGATCAAAACGAACCGGATGTCCTGGAGCAGACCGGAACGGAGCTTTTGTATCAGGCGCGGTAGAATTCGGCCCCCCAGGCACTCCCCGGAAGCGGCTTTCTGCTAAACTTCTTTTTCATCAGGTAGCTTTTTCCGAATGCATTGGCTTCATCAGATAATTTCAAAAGAGGAGAGACTGGTAATCGGTCTTATTTCCGGGACTTCAATGGATGGTATAGACGCTGCCCTGGTAAGAATTCGCGGTTCGGGGGAAGATGCCGAAGTTCGGGTTGAGGATTTCATCTGCAGGGAGTACTCCGATGCCGCGAAGGAGATTCTTCTCTCGCCCGGTTCCCTGAGTGCGGGTTCGGTGTCTGATCTCAATTTTCTGCTCGGCCAGGAGTTTGCCGCCGCGGTTTTTGATCTTCTTCGGAAAGCCGCCCTGAAAACGACCGACGTGGATCTGGTGGGCACTCACGGCCAGACGGTTTTTCACAATCCCCCCTCTCTCGGAGAAGGGGTTTCCTCCACGCTTCAGCTCGGCGAAGCGGACGTTGTCTGCGAGGCCACGGGAATTACCACGGTGGGGGATTTCAGAACGAGGGACGTCGCGGCCGGGGGAGAAGGGGCCCCACTTGTTCCCTATCTGGATTACCTGCTGTTCTCCGGGGCCACAAAAGACATCATAGCCCAGAACATAGGGGGTATTTCCAACTGCACGCTGGTTACGGGGAAGTTCGAGGAGCTTCTGGCGTTCGATACGGGGCCCGGAAATTCCCTGATCGATTCTGTGGCGCGTATTGCCTCCGGAGGCGAGAGAAGTTTCGATGAGGACGGCGCTATGGCAAAAAAAGGCTCGGTCAGGAAGGATCTTCTCCAAAGCCTTATGGAAAATCCCTATCTGGATATCGAACCTCCGAAATCGACCGGCAGGGAACTTTTTGGAGAGGAAATGGCCGGAACGCTTTTTTCTCTTGCGGAAAAAAAGGGGATATCCACGCCGGACCTTCTCCGCACGCTCGTGGAGTTTACCGTCTGCTCAATAGTTTCTGCTTACGAAAGGTTCGTTTTCCCGGCCGCGGACGTGGGGGAAGTCGTGCTGAGCGGTGGCGGCGCCCGAAACCCGGTCATGGTTTCAAGTCTTCGCGAAAAGCTGGCCCCGATTCCGCTTTCCCTCTCGGATGAGTACGGCATTCCCTCTGACGCGAAGGAAGCCGTCGGGTTCGCGGTGCTTGCCAACGAGACCGTGTGTGCGAACAGGGCAAACGTGCCGAGGGTCACGGGAGCCCGGGGCGCCACGATTCTCGGAAAAATCTCAATAGGGAAGAACGTGGCATAGAAATGTACGAGAATCCGGCCGTGTTTTCGTCAAAAGACCTTTCCGCGTCCCGGCGGCCCGCGCAGTTTCTTATGCCGAGAATCGATTTTTCCGATACCGGGTCCGTGGAGCGGGCGCAGCGGCTGGTGCGGGATTTCGGCGTCTGCGGGTTCATAGTATTCAACGGGGACGTCGACCTGGTCAGGAAAACCACGAGGAAGCTTGCGTCCATCTCGGAATTTCCGCTTTTTTTCGGGTGCGACGTTGAGAGGGGCCTGGGGCAGAGGGTTTCTGGAGGGACCCTTTTTCCTTTCGCGATGGCCCAGGGAGCGATAGACGACGAGGCGATTTTGAGACGTCAGGCGGCCATAACGGCCGGGGAAATGAAATACTGCGGGCTTAATCTCGCCTTCGCCCCGGTTCTTGACGTGAATACCGAGCCCCTTAATCCGATAATAAACGTAAGAGCCTTCTCGGATGACCCTGCGTTGGTTTCAAAACTGGGCGGGGTCTTTGCCGAAACCATGCAGAAAGAGGGAGTGCTTGCCTGCGCGAAGCATTTTCCCGGTCACGGCGCCACCCTGGAGGATTCCCATGCCCGCCTACCCCGCGTCGAAAAATCCCTTGAGCGCCTCATGGAATCGGATCTTCCGCCTTTTGAGGAGGCGATCGCGAAAAGGCTTCACTGCGTGATGCCGGCGCACGTCTGTTTCCCCGCCCTTGACCCGGCCGGAACTCCCGCCACCCTCTCGGAACCGATTCTGAGGGGCCTTCTGCGGGAGAAACTCGGATTCAGCGGTTTGGTCGTCTCGGATTCCTTCAGGATGGACGCCTTGGGGGAGGGGGAGCGCGAAGATGAGAATATTCTTGCCGCCCTTGGGTTTGGGGTGGATATAGTTCTTGACCCAAGGGACCCGGAGGGATTTCTCAAAAGACAGTCGGAGGACGAGTTTTTCCAGGATCCCGCGTGCGCAGAGTCCCTCTCCAGGATATTCTACGCGAAAAAGCTTTTTGCCTCGGGCGGGAAAGAGGTCCCGGCGCCCGATTTTGAGAGAAATGCCGAACATGCAAATGAGATTTCCCGCCGCTCGGCCTGCGTTTTGAGGGGAGGGACCCTTAGCGGCGGCAAGGTCTCGGTTCTTCACTTCGGCAAAGAGGGCTCGGACGGAATTCTGGACGGACTTTGCGAGGGGCTCTCGGAGAAAAAAGTGACGGTGGAGAAGCGCTTTCGCTGCCCCGAGACTCCGGACCTTGAAGCCTCCTCCTCGCTTGTGTGCGTTTTATCCGCGGCACCCGCGGCCTGGACGGAGAACAGCATTGTTTCCCGAGAAATGAGAGATTACGTAAACAGCTTTTCTTCTTTCCCCGGCGAAAAGATCCTGCTTACCTTCGGTTCTCCCTACCCCGCGGCGGAATTTCCCTTTTTCGATACGGTGGTCTCGCTTTTTGACTCCTCGCGCGCGGCGGGCCGGGCGGCCGCGGAAGTCCTTTCGGGAGAGCGGATGTCCACGGCGAGGCTTCCGGTGAGGATAGGTCCATGAAACTCTACGCCGTGGACTGGATGCTGGTTGGCCTCTACCTGGTTTTTTCCCTGGGGGTGGGCGTTTATTTCTCAAGGAGGGCGTCCGGGAGTCTTTCAGACTATTTCGTCTCGGGACGCGGCCTTCCCTGGTGGCTTCTCGGAACCTCGATGGTCGCCACCACTTTCGCCGCCGACACCCCCCTTGCCATAACCGGGTGGATAAGAACCGAGGGGATATGGAAGAACTGGTTCTGGTGGAACTACATCTTCAGCCACGCACTCGTGATAGTGGTTTTCTCAAGGCTCTGGAGAAGGGCGCAGGTTATAACCGACAACGAGCTGATAGAGCTTCGCTACGGGGGCCGCCCCGCGGCGTTTCTGCGGGGGTTCAAGGCGTTTTATTTCTCGACGATTTTCAATTTCATAGTGATGGGGTGGGTGATAACCGCGATGATCAAGGTGTTCGAGGTCTTTTTCGGAGTGGGGCAGATATACGCGGTTTCGCTCTGCGTGGGAATAGTGCTTGTCTACACGGTTTTCTCCGGGCTCTGGGGGGTTGTGATAACGGATTTCGTTCAGTACGCCATAGCGCTCGGCGGCACGATCATACTCGCGGTCGTGGTCATAAATTCTGACGCAGTCGGAGGGTACGGACAGTTCATAAGCAAAATCGCAGAGCTTCCCCCCGAGCAGACCTCCATGTTCATCACGCAGCCCACAGGCGCCGAGGAGTTTTTCTCCTCTGACTTCTTCACGTTCCTTATCTTCATGACCGTTGTCTGGTGGTCCTCCCACAACGCCGACGGTGGAGGCTACTTCATACAGCGGCTCTGTTCCGCGAAGGACGAGAGGCACGCCCTTGCGGGCACGGCGTGGTTCGCGATTAACCATTACGTGCTTCGCCTCTGGCCGTGGGTTCTGGTTGCCCTGGCTTCGGTTGTAATCTTTCCCGAGGCGGCCGGGGTGACAGGCGGGGACGACGAGTCGATGTACCTTGTGATGATAAGGGACTTTCTCCCGCCGGGTCTTCGAGGCCTTCTTCTGGTTTCCTTCCTTGCGGCGTTCATGTCCACGGTTTCCACGCACCTTAACTGGGGAGCTTCGTATATCGTGAACGATCTTTACAGAAGGTTCGTGCGGCAAAGCGCCCCGCAGCGCCATTACGTGGCGGTCTCGAGGATCGCGACCGTGGCGCTTGCCGTCATCGCGGGCGTTGTGGCACTTCAGATAAAAAACATAGGGGACGCCTGGATATTTCTCTGGGCAATGAGTTCGGGAATCGGCCTCGTGCTGATACTCAGGTGGTTCTGGTGGAGGATAAACGCCTGGAGCGAGATAGCGGCGCTTGGATCGTCGCTTGCGACCATGCTGGTTCTGATTCTCTACACCGAGGCCAGGGACATTCCGCTTGGACTGCGCCACCAGATACTGGTCGTTCCCGTCTCGATAACCTGCTGGGTCGCGGCCACTTTCGCCACCGCTCCCGAGTCCTTCGAAAAGCTCTCGGAATTCTACTCGAGGGTAAGGCCCCCGGGCTTCTGGTCGCCCGTCCGCAAGAAAGCGGGGATTGTGCCGGAACGGGGAGTTCTTTCTTCTGTTTTTCTTAACTGGTCGCTGGTCGTGTCCTTTCTTCTCTGCCTCATGATAGGGGCGGGCAAGCTGCTTCTGGGAGATACCGAAACCGCGCCTTGGCTTCTTTGCGTTTCGGCGCTTGCGCTTGCCCTGATCCTTTACCGTCGCCACAGTTTTTTCCGCTAGCGGCTTCAGTATTTCCCCTTTCTGTGGTATATAGATGTTGCTATGGCGATAAACGTAAAAGTGCTTGAGCGGCCGCGGCTTTCCTTCTGGGAGCGACTTTACATTCCCCAGGTGCTGAAGGGCCTCATGATCACCATAAGGCACATCACGAACCATCAGCCGATAACCGTGAAATACCCCGAGGAGGTAAAGGCGCTTCCCGAGAACTACCGGGGGCTTCACGTGATGCCTGCCGATGACGAGGGCGAGATAAGGTGCGTTGCGTGCAAGCTCTGCGAGATCGCGTGCCCCACCCAGGCTATCTCCATAGTTTCCGAGCCCGCGGACGATTACGGGATCGAGAGAAGGCCGAAGGTATACAACATAGATTTCATGCGCTGCGTTTTCTGCGGTTTCTGCGTCGAGGCCTGCCCGTGCGACGCGCTCAGGATGGGGATGAAGTACGAACTCGCTTCGTATAACCGCGCGGGACTCGTTCACACCAAAGAGGTTTTCTTCGACCCGAACGTAAAAAGCGATGCTCCTAGGGACAACGCGAACTTTCTTTACAAGATGGGCAAGGGGGAGATACTTGATTCCCCCGAGGAAATTTCAAAAATAATGGGACTGGACGGCACTTACTCCGAGAAGGCCGACACTCCCCCGGCCACGTGAAGCGCCCGCTTCGGGGTTACCGATCGCTTACAGCCAATCGTCTTCAAATCCATCGTCTGGTCGCTGGTGAAATGTCCCGGTGTCCAGACTGTTTTTAAATCCCCTGAACTTAAGCAGCCCGGAGATCGCGGGTTTTATCTTGCTTCTTTCGACCACTAGGTGAACGCCGCCGCTTTCCTCGTAGAATTCCGAGGACATTATCTTCGGGTCGACCCCGCGTCCGCCGCTTGTGAGCTTCACGACGCGGTCCCCGGCAAAGGCGATCACCGCTCTTTTCTCGGCTATTATGAAGTCTCCCTGGACCGAGTAGCTTGCGAGGGCTCCTCCGGTTGTCGGGTGACCGAGTATGGAGATGTTCGGGAGCCCGTTTTCTTTAAGCCTCATGATCGCTGATATGGTTTTCGCCATCTGATACAGCGCCACGGTGCCTTCCTGCATCCGGGCTCCTCCGCTTACCGTTACCGTTATCAGGGGAAGCCTGTTTTCTATGGCGTAGCTGACGACTCTGCTCATCTTCTCGCCGAAAACGGAACTCATCGACCCGCCCATGAAACGGAAGTCGCAGACCGCCACCGCCACGGGTATGCCGAACATGGTCCCGTAACCCGTTACGAGGGAATCCTTGGAGTCGGTTTTCCCGGCGAGTTTCCGTATTGAAGACGAATAGTTAAAGAATTTGTAGACTGAATCCACGTCCTCAAGCGAAAGGCCCGGTTCTATTTCGTGAAAGGACGCCTCGTCCAGAAGGAAGTCCAGGTAATCATCGGAACTCAGCGTTTCGGGACGGTGGCAGTAGGGACACGAGGAATTGTTCGCGTGCAGTTCCTCTTTCGTGAGCTGTTTCTTGCAGCCGGGGCGTATGATTTTCCCCTGGCCGTCCTTTTCGTCGTTGCAGAAGTGAGGTTCCGCTCCGTAGATTGCTATCTGCATTTCCGAGATGTCGGGATTCTCCTTTTTTCCGCTGAAGTAGTTGGGGAGCCAGGCTTTTATCTTCTTCGCGATCCCCCCGTAGACTCTCTGCTGCTTTTTTATCCGCCCGCACTTCTCGATTTTCCTGCGCAGTTCCTCGCGCAGGTGCCTCACGTCGAAGCGGTCAACTTCCTTGGATGCGGCGGCCAGAGACGCCTGCAGGTTCTTAAGTGTCGAGGGAATGTAGCTGTCTCTTCCAAGAGGAGCCTCTTTCACTACCTCGTCGATTATTCCGTATTTCTTCATGTGGGTCGCCGTGGGCTGCAGCACCTCAAGCGCTTCCGCCACTTTGTCCGCGCTTCTGAAGAGAATGGCGGAGCAGCCTTCGGCCGTTATTACGGAATATTCGGCCCGCGAGAGCATGAGCCTTCTGTGTCCAAGCTGTATGGCGATCGCGCCGCCGCTTCCCCCCAGGCCGAGCACCGTGGTTATTGTTTTCGTTCTCAGGGAAATCATCTTTGACTGGCAGTAGGAAATCAGCCAGGACTGAAGCTTCTCGGCCGAGTACTCATAGGGGTCTCCGCCGATGGTGTCGATGAACGTGTAGAGCTTGAGACGGTGCTGCTCCGCGTATTCCATCATGCACAGAGACAGTCCGTAGCCGTCGGCCTTGACCATTCCGTAGTTAAGCGTGGTTCTTTCCTTTTCGTTCGAGGGGGTCTGCTGGGCTATTATGGCCACTTCCTCCCCGGTGGCCTTGAACACGGCCGTGCCCACTATGACGGCGGGATCGTTAGCGAACTCGATCTTCTTGCCCGAAGGGGCGTGGATGAAGTTCCTGAATCCGTAGAGCTTGTTCCAGGGGGTAAAGTCGGTGAAGATGGTTCCGATCAGGTGCTTCGACTTGATCCTGTCGTAGCTCTTTGCCTGTTCGTGGGCCTGAAGTATTTTTGCCGTCGATGCCATAATGTACTCTGTGCTGACCGCTTAGCAGGTTCGCTGCATGTATAAGTATATAATGGGAAAAATCTGAATATTGCAGATTTTTTTCTACGCGGTGAAAGACTGTCCGCAGCCGCAGGAACCGGTTGCGTTAGGGTTTTCGATCGCAAAGCCCTTTCCGTCAAGACCGTCCTTGAAATCGAGAACCGATCCGTCGAGATAGGTGTAGCTGATCTCGTCGATAGCGACCTTTATGCCGTCGGACTCGATTAAGTTGTCTCCTTCATCGGTTTCGTCGTCAAATCCCATCTCATAGGAAAACCCGGAGCAGCCCCCGGGCACTATCCTTACCCTGAGAAACGCGTTTTCGATGTCGTCTTCGGCAAGCAGCCTTTTTATTTCATCTACGGCTTTGGGGGTTACGGAAAACATATTTCCTCTGCCTCCTCGCAGTGTAAATTTCTTTTACCACTCCACAAACAAAATACATCTGCCGGGGGCAGTTGTCAAAGCCTAAGCGGTAAACGGCGCCGCCGTGTTTGCCCGGTTGCCCAGGTTTGCTGTATAGTTTTCGGCGTGAGCAAAACAGCCTACCTTATAATCGATTCGAGCGAGCGCAACGCAGACCTTTACCACAGAACCGGTTTTTTCGTTCCGGATCCCGTTATTTTTTTCGAACACGACGGGGAAGGGACGCTGGTTCTTAGCGACCTTGAACTTGAGCGGGGAAAAAAAGAGGCAAAAGCGGAGCGGGTCGTCTCGCTCGGGGAGTGGGTTGCCAAGATTCGCGGCGGCAGGAGAAAAAGCCCCGGTATCGCCGAGGTGGCCGCGGCAATTCTCAGGGAGAGAGGGATAAGGAGCCTGATTGTCCAGAGGCACTTTCCGGTTTCCTATGCCGACGCGCTTCGGGGAGCCGGTTTTTTCGTCAGGACCGCGAAGACGGATTTTCTTTTTCCAGGGCGTCTCAGGAAATCCCCGGCGGAAGTTTCGCTCATAAAGAAGGCGCTTTCCGCTACGGCATGGGCCATGAGGATCGCCATTTCAATCATATCGGATTCAGAGGTGAAGGGTTCCGTGCTTTACCGTGACGGCAAGCCCCTTACCTCCGAGACAGTGCGCTCTGCCGTAAGCTCCTATCTTGCCGCGCGGGGGTATATGGCTTCGAACACCATAGTGGCCGGAGGGGTTCAGGGCTCCATGCCCCATGAGATGGGTTCGGGTCCCCTTAAGGCCGGGTGGCCTGTGGTGATCGACATTTTCCCCAGGTCTCAGGAAAACCGCTATTTCGGCGATATGACGAGAACGGTAGTTAAAGGCGAGCCCTCGGCTGAACTTTCGAGAATGTACGATACGGTTTTACGCGGCCAGAAACTTGCGTTTTCCATGATAAAGGACGGTGTAAGGTCAAAGGACGTGCACGGCGCGGTAATGGATTTTTTCGCGGAACGCGGATTTCCTACCACGGCTTCGGGTTCCGGGAGCCCCGAGGGCTTCATACATTCCACTGGGCACGGCCTCGGGCTTGACATCCATGAGCCGCCGAGGATCGGTCCCGGAAGAGAGATTCTGAGGGAAGGAAATGTTGTCACGGTCGAACCCGGTCTTTACTACGAGCATCTCGGGGGAGTCAGGATAGAGGACGTGGTTCTGGTCACGCGGGACGGAAACGAGAACCTGACCTGGTGTTCGAAAAGATTTCGGGTCTAGATTGCCCCAAGAGTTATGAAAGAGGAAAAGAGTTTTGACGATATAGTTTCGCTTGCGAGACGCCTTCGCGCTCCGGGAGGCTGTCCGTGGGACAGGGAACAGACGCTCGAGTCTCTTCGCGCGTATGTTCTCGAGGAGGCCTACGAGGTGATACAGGCAATAGAGCTTGGGGACACGGACGGACTCATAGAAGAGCTTGGAGATTTTCTCTTCCAGACCGTCTTCATCTCCCAGATAGCGAGCGAGGAGGGGAAGTTCGACATAGGCGACGTTACCCAAAGACTTCACGACAAGCTCGTAAGAAGACACCCTCACGTGTTCGGCGAGAAAAAGGCCAAGGACGCGGCCGACGCCTTGAGGACCTGGAACGCCGAGAAACTCAAGGAGAAAAAAGGGAAGCCCGACCTGGAGGAAATACCGAGAGCCATGCCATCTTTGATGAGGGCGCAGAGGGTCGGCGAGAAAGCGGCCCGCGTAGGGTTTGACTGGGACGATGTTTCCTCGGTTCTTGCGAAGGTAAAGGAGGAACTGCTTGAGCTTGAGCGGGAAATGGAGTCCGGAGAGAAAAACAGGTCCTGGGAGGAGTGGGGAGATCTGGTTTTTTCCGTCGTGAGTCTGGCAAGGCATCTTGACATCGACGCGGAGACCGCGTCTCACGGGGCCATCGAGAAGTTCATAGAGAGATTCTCCAGGTTCGAGGAAAAAGTGCGGACCGGTGAGAAAGAGATAAACGCTCTTTCCATGGAGCAGATGGATGAGATATGGGAAGAGGTAAAAAAGACGTAGGCTTTTTTGTTTCGGTTTGTATTCTTTGAAATGAACGCCTCTTAAATCGGGAGATACAATGAGAAAACATATGAGACATTTTGCGGGCAACGGGTGCTGTTGGCTTTTGGCGGTTTTTTTGGTATTTGTCCTGTCGGTTCCGGATTCCGCGGCGGAAGGTTTTTACGTGGGGCTTGAAGCAGGTTTCTCGAAGTCCGGCGATCTGGACGTTTCCCAGTCTTTCATTGATCATCCGACCCGATGCGATTCGTTTCTTTACCCCTCCGGTGTGACTCCGCCGATGGATGCGGAGTGCACCACCGACAGAATATCTACCATTGCGAACGTGTTCGCCCCCGGCGCGGGCTTTGCGGGGGGCGCGACCCTGGGTTACGCCCTCGGCTGCGGGCTGCGTTTCGAGGCGGAGTACCTTAACCGCCGCCAGGGTTCGCATAGAAAGCTCGCAATCCTCGGTTCCGGCGGCGGCGGCGAAACGTTCGATCAAAAGCAGAGCGAATGGGACCAGAACGATCCTCCTTCAGAACGCGTATATGACTTAAGGGCCCATCATTTCTTCCTGAATGTCTACTATGACCTGCGCAACGATTCGCCTTTTACGCCCTATATCGGAGCGGGAGCGGGCCTGGGTTCGACGGAAATGCGTTACTCGGCCAGATTCCTGCGGGGGGACGCCCTGGGTACGGAACCGTGGCAGGTGGCCGCGGCGGGCACGCTCAGCCATATAGACACGGAGCTTGGAAAAACCAGGTTCGGTTTTCAGGTTGCGGGAGGAGTCGACTATGCGCTTGGCGACAATCTTTCGGCCGGCGCCAAGGTCCGCTGGACGCGCCTTGGCGGTTTTGACCGCGACGAGGTGTCCTGGACGCTGGTAAGAGGCCACGAATCCATACGCGCCGACGGCGTTACGCCGCTTACGGCCGATTTCGAAGTGGATGACACGGACATCTGGACCTTCACGATCGGGTTAAAGTATTATCCCTGACCTGCCTGCTCCTGTCCGGCGACAAGCGTTCCCATGAGTTTCCAGCCTTGCTCGACGAAGATTCCGCTTGCGACTGCGCAATCCTCGATGTAGACAAGCAAGCCGTTTTTTACTCATGGAAAGCCTGCGAATTCGATAAATGCGGGGCGTTTTGTTGTCTCCCACTGTCTTTCCGGTATTGTTCAAAGGGAATTTACGACAAAGGAGAACGTAATATGAGATACGCGGCGACCAGTGCGTGTTTTTGGCTTATGGCGGTATTTTTCATGCTTACTTCGTCACAGGCTTCAGCTGAGGATAAGTTTTATATAGGGATTGAAGGGGGTTTTTCAAAGTCGGGAAATCTAGGTGTTTCCCATTCCTTTGCAAATAATCCGACCCGGTGCGATTCACTTCTTTACCCCTCAGGTGTGACTCCGCCTATGGATGCGGAGTGCACCACCGATAGAATATCCACCATTGCGAACGTGTTCGCCCCCGGCGCGGGGTTTGTGGGCGGTGCGACTTTTGGTTATGCGCTTGGCAACGGGCTGCGCTTTGAAGCTGAGTATCTTAACCGCCGTCAGAGTTCCAAGAGAAGGTTAGTGCGCCTCCTTCCGAGGTTAGCGCGCCCCGGCTCAGACAGCGGTGCCCCGCCTACTCAAAAGAGGAGCGAATGGGATGAGAACGATCTTCCTTCAGAACGTGTATATGATCTCGGCGCCCACCATCTTTTCCTGAACGCTTACTACGACCTGCGCAATGGCTCGCCTCTTACGCCTTATATCGGAGCCGGCGTAGGTATGGGCTCGGTGGAAATGCGCTACTCGGCGAGATTCCTACGCAGGAGTGATCTGGGAACGGAACCGTGGCAGGATGCTGCGGAGGGCACAACAAGCTCCTTGGATACCGCGCTTGACAAAACCAGGTTCGGTTTCCAGGTAGTAGGCGGAGTCGATTACGCACTTGGCGACGATTTCTCAGTTGGCGCCAAAGTCCGCTGGACGCGCCTCGGTGGTTTTGACCGCGACGATGTGTCCTGGACGGAAATCCGGAGTCACAAACCTGTACGCGCCGACGGCATTACGCCGTTTACGTCAGATTTCGAAGTGGATGACATAGACAACTGGACCTTCACGGTCGGGTTAAAGTATTATCCCTGACCCGCCTGCTCCCCTCCGGCGACAAGCGTTCCCATGAGCTTCCAACCTTGTTCGACGAAGATTCCGCTTGAGGCGGCACTGTCCTCGGTGTAGACAAGCGAGCTGTTTTTTACCGAGCGGTCCGCGGAATCAAGTATGGCGAAGGGAACGGGCTCGTTCGAGTGGGTTCTGAGGTCTATGGGGGTGGGGTGGTCCGAGAGCACAAGCACCCTGTATTCGCCGAACTGCTCCATACCCGCAAGCGCTGGCCCCACTACCTTTTGGTCGAAATCCTCGATCGCCCGTATCTTGAGGCGGGCGTCTCCCACATGCCCCGTCTCGTCAGGTGCCTCTATGTGGATCATCGCGAGATCCACGCGCCGCAGCGAGTCAAGGGCGCCGCTTACCTTTCCCGCGTAGTTCGTGTCAAGGTACCCGGTCGCTCCCGGAACCTCGATCACTTCCATCGCGGCGAATACGCCTATTCCCTTTACGAGGTCGACCGCCGATATAACGGACCCGGTGATTCCGTAAAGCTCCTGAAGGGACGGCATGTCGGGTCTTGTTCCCTCGCCCCAGAGCCATATGGAGTCGGCGGTGTTTTCCCCCTCGGCCCTTCTTTTTGCGTTCACGGGGTGATCCTTCAGTATCCTGCGGGATTTCTCCATGAGGCCGAGGAGTTTTTCCGCCCCGTCTCCCGAAGGAAGCCAGGGGGCGATTTCCTTTCCGGAAATGTCATGAGGCGGAGTTGTCTGGATGCCGCTGTTTCCTCCGCGCCAGAGAAGAAGATGCCTGTAGCTTACTCCCTGGCTCAGCGAAAACTCCTCCCCGTCGAACTCTTTTTTCAGGTCCTCGATTATCCCGGTTGCGTCTTCGTCCGTTATGTGCCCGGCGCTGTAGTCCTCCATGACCGTCCGGCCGTCTCTCTCCGCGAGGGTTACGAGGTTGCATCTCACCGTGACGTCCCTGTCCCCGAGCGAAACCCCGATGCTCGCCGCTTCAAGGGGGGATCTTCCCGTGTAGTATTTCGTGGGGTCATAGCCCAGCACCGCCAGGTTTCCCACGTCGCTTCCCGGGGGTAGAGGATCTGGAATGGTCTTCGCGGTCCCGAAAATCTCGGCCCGCTTCGCAATTTCGTCAAGGTTAGGGGTGTCGGCGACCTCGAGCGGAGTCCTGCCCTCAAGCTCAGGGAGCTTGTGGTCGGGCATGCCGTCGCCTTGGAGGATGAGGTATTTCACAGGAAAAAGAGGGTATACGCAAATTCAGGGGAATCAAGACTCAGGATATGTCGGCGGCGTATTTTTTAAGATCGGAGAGATCTATGATTTTGAGTACCGATTCGTGGGTTGACTGCAGAAAAACCGGCGGAGCCACGCCGCCGTCAAGCGCCTCTTTCCAGCGAAGCGCGCAAAGACACCACCTGTCTCCGGGCCGGAGCCCCTCGAAACCGAACTCGGGGCGGGGGGTTATGAGGTCGTTTCCCCTGGATTTCGAAAATTCGAGAAATTCCTCCGTCATTTCCGCGCAGACTAGGTGAAGCCCCACGTCCTCGACCGCCGCCCTGCAGCATCCATCCCTGAAAAACCCGGTCATCGGGTCCGTGCTGCATTCCTTTAGTTCTTCGCCGAATATGTTTTTTTCTTCCGTTTTCATCCCGTGCATTCGGTAAAAGACTGCGCCTTACGGCAAATATTATATATTGTTTTACCGAGTTAGGTATATAATTTCACTCAGAAGATGGCCGATTTCACACTGAAAGAAAAAACCCGGGCGTTCAGAGGAGAGATGATCCCTCCGGGAGATAAATCCATTTCCCACAGGGCCGTTATCCTTGGTTCGCTCGCGCGGGGAAAAACCAGGGCGAGCGGGTTTCTTGCTTCTCGAGACACCCTTGCCACGGCGAACGCTTTTAGAAGCATGGGGATCGGGGTGGAAGTGGGTGCGGGGAGAGTTGAGATTTCGGGAAAGGGGATTTACGGCCTTGAGGCGCCCCGAAAGACTATAGACGCTGAGAACTCGGGAACCACCGCCAGGCTGCTCACGGGAGTCCTTAGCGCCCAGAGCTTCGGCTCAACCATTACCGGGGATGATTCGCTGCGCCGCCGCCCCATGTCCAGGGTGACCGCGCCGCTTCGCAGCATGGGGGCCAGGATCTCGGGAGAGGGAGAGCTCCTTCCGCTTCACATAACGGGCTCGGAACTTCGGGGAATGGATTACCGCTCTCCCGTGGCGAGCGCGCAGGTAAAGTCCGCGATTCTGCTCGCGGGACTCTACGCCGCGGGGCGGACCAGCGTTACGGAACCCGAAAGAACCCGGGATCATACAGAAAGGATGCTGCGCCACTTCGGAGTTCCGGTGGAGGTAAGCGGAACGCGCGTCTCGGTAAGCCCGGGAGTGGAGTTTTCGGGAACCGAGCTTGAAATCCCTTCGGATATCTCATCGGCGGCTTTCTTTATCGTCGCCGCGCTCCTGAACCCGGGATCGGAAATCATGGTGAAGAACGTGGGACTTAACCCGCTTAGAACCGGGGTGCTCGATATCCTGCGGGAAATGGGGGCCGACATCTTGGTTGAGAACCGCCGCGAGTGCTGCGGGGAACCGGTAGGGGACCTGATTGCCCGCCACGGCGCGCTTCGCGCCGTGCGCGTGGAGGGAGAGTCGGTGTCGCGGGCCATAGACGAGCTTCCCGTTATTTCCGTGGCCGCGTGTTTTGCCGAGGGGGAAACTGTGATAAGCGGCGCGGGTGAGCTTCGGGTAAAGGAAACCGACAGGATAAGCGCCATGACGGGTGAGCTTTCGAAGCTTGGCGCGGACATACGGGAAACGCCGGACGGCATGATTATAAACGGCACGGACAAGCTTCGCGCCGCCCGGTGCGAGAGCCGCGGAGACCACCGGGTCGCCATGTCTCTTGCCGTCGCCGCCACGCGTGCCCGGGGGGAAACAGTGATCGGGGACGCCGGATGCGTTTCCATCTCGTTTCCCGAATTCTTCCCGCTTTTCGAGACCCTTGCAGATCACAAATGAAACGAGACGGCGACAATATCGTTACCATAGACGGACCTTCGGGAGTGGGGAAAAGCACCGTCGCCAGGCGCATCGCCGAGCTGCTCGGTTTTTCGTGTCTCGACACGGGCGCCATGTACAGGGCCGTGGCCCTTAAGGCGAGCGAGGCAGAGGTTGACCCGCGCGATTCCGCTTCGCTACAGCGGCTGCTTTCCGGAACTACTGTGGAATTCTCTCCGGAGGGCCGTGTTTTTCTTGACGGGAGCGACGTCTCGGAACTTATAAGGACGGAGAGGATATCCTCCCTTTCCTCCGAGCTCGCGGAGCTTGCCGAAGTAAGGGAGTTCCTCGTCGGGATTCAGAGAAAGATCGGGGAAGGGGAAAACATAGTTGCCGAGGGAAGGGATATGGGGACCTATGTCTTTCCCGGGGCGAAGTATAAATTCTATCTCGACGCTACGGTCGCCGAGAGGGCGAAAAGGAGATTTCTTCAAAATGAGCGGGAGGATCTTCCCCTCCCGGATGTTGAAGACGAGCTTCGCAGAAGGGATCGTCGCGACACGCTTCGCGCGGAAAACCCCCTTCGACCCGCCCCTGACGCCGTGGTGATAGATACGACCCGAATGAGCGCCGAAGACGTGATTGCGGCGATATTTCTTCGCACAAAAGATATCTCCCTCCGGGCCGATTGAAAACGATTTTTCTTCCCGAGCGCTCTTTCCATTTTAGCCAGTTTTCATGTAACCTTGCCTTTAGTTAGTAAAAGACTGATGGTTAAGGCGGCTAAACAAAATGACTCAGGATAATGGTATTACGGATTCTAATGAAAAGAGCTTTGAGGAGTTACTTGATGAAAGTATGGAATCGCGCTTGAGCGAGCCCGAGAACGGGGAAATAGCAAAAGGAAGGGTCATAAGGGTTGATTCCGATGCTGTTTTCATAGACCTCGGGTTTAAGTTCGAGTGCATAGTTCCAATAAACCAATTTCTAAACAAAGACGGCGAATATGAAGTCTCAGTGGGCTCGGAGATAGAGGTTCTGGTCGAAAGACCTAACCCGAACACAGTCAGGGCCTCCAAACAAAAAGCAGACCAGATAAGAGAAAAAAGGGCGATCGAGGAGAAGTTCAAGAACAAAGAACCGGTCTCCACGAAGATTCTAAACAGGGTTAAAGGCGGTTTTAACTGCGATATAGGGCGCAATGCTCCCTTCAAGGTCTTTCTTCCCGGTTCCCAGGTCGGCCTGCGGCCGGTCGCGGATTTTGACGAGATGGTAGGACAGACGATCGAAACCCGCATTATTCAGAACAACGATAACGGAATAGTAGTGTCGAGAAGGGTGATTCTCGAAGAGGAGAGGGAGGAGAAGAAAAAGGAGACGCTCGCCACCATCTCGGAAGGCCAGACTATTTCCGGAAACGTGGTGAAGATAATTGACGCCGGAGCTTTCGTGGACATAGGGGGCATAGAGGGTTTTGTCCCGATAGGAGAGCTTTCCTGGGGTAGGGTAAGGCATCCGGGGGATGTCCTTAAGGAAGACGAGGACATTCAGGTCAAGATTCTTCGCCTCGAGATCGAAAACGGGAAAATAACCCTCGGGGTGAAACAGACCACCGAGGACCCGTGGGAGAGCATACAGGAAAGATACAAGGTCGGCGACAGAGTCAGGGGCAAGGTGGTCTTCGCGGCGGAATTCGGCGTGTTCGTCGAGCTTGAACCCGGGATAGAGGGGCTTGTGCACGTGAGCGAACTTTCCTGGGTCAAGAATTTCCGTCATCCAAGCGAAGTGGTTTCGGTCGGAAACGAGATAGAGGTGGCGGTCCTGGGAGTAAAGCCTAAGGAAAGAAGAATTTCGCTTAGCCTCAAGCAGATACAGGAAAACCCGTGGGATGAGTTCAAGCGGAGCAATCCTCCCAACACCAGGGTCAGCGGAACCATAAGAAACGTCACGGAACTCGGGGTCTTTGTCGAAGTTGCCCCGGACATGGTCGGGCTCGTGCGCCCGGAGAATCTGAAGTGGGAGGGGGAAGTCAGCCCCCTTGAGGTTTTCTCAAGCGAGGACGTGGGAAAGGAGATAGATCTTATCGTGCTGAATGTCATCCCGAGGCAGAGAAAAATCGGGCTTGGAATCAAGCAGCTCACCCCGGATCCGTGGAACAAGGTGCTCCGGGACTACAAGGTGAACGAGACCGTGGTCACCTCCAAGATAGAGGAGATTCTCGAAAGCGGTGTCACCGTGGCGCTTGCCGACGACGTAACGGGATTTTACGCCATCCGCGAATTTCAGGACGATGAGTTCAGCAAGGAGTCCATCAAGGTTGGAGACGAGATAAGCGGTCTCGTCACGGGTTTCAACAAGCCTAAGCACCAGGTGAATCTCAGCCGCAGAAGGCTTGAGAAGAAACAGGAAAAAGACACGATGAGAGATTTTGCGTCCTCCCAGCAGGAAAGTTCCTCCAAGCTCGGGGACATCCTGAACGAAAAGCTCAAGGCCCTTGACTGAGGGGTGGCGAAGTGAGAATTCCCGACCTGAATTTTTTTCTTAAGACCTTTCTCTCGCTTCTGGTCATATTCCTTATCGGCTTCGCGGGAGTTCTCATAGGAGTGCTGATCTCCGATCATGGCCAGAACCCCGGCGGGGACGGGGTGGCGGTGGTAAACGTCGACGGCATAATAATCGACCCCGATCCCTATATTAAGAGCATAAGGAAAATACGCGAAACCGATTCCGTAAAGGCCGTTGTGGTAAGGGTGAATTCCCCGGGAGGTTCAGTCGCGGCTTCCCAGGAAATATACGAGGAGCTCAAAAGTCTGGGCGAAGCGATGCCGGTCGTGGCCAGCATGGGAACGGTTGCCGCCTCGGGGGGTTACTATATCGCCTGCGCCGCGGCCACGATCTATGCGAATCCCGGCACCGTGACCGGCAGCATCGGCGTGATAGCGCAGTTTGCAAGCTACGAGCAGCTGCTTGAGTGGGCGAAGGTTGAGGTCGAGGTGATAAAGAGCGGGGAGTTTAAGGATCTTGGTTCGCCGCTTCGCAAAATGCCCGAGGAGCAGAAGGCTTACCTGCAGACGCTCATAGACGGCTCCCATTCCCAGTTCAAGGACATGATTTCCGAGAGAAGGAATCTGCCCCCGGCGAAAGTCGCTTCGCTTTCTGACGGAAAGATATTCATCGGAAGCCAGGCGAAGGATCTCGGCCTGATTGACCGCATCGGGACTCTTGAGGCCGCGATTGCCGAGGCGAGGGATCTGGGGGGTGTGGATGAGGATTCGTGGATCAGGGAGTATCCCATGAAGAAAAGAACGCTGCTCGATTTCGTTTTCCCCGAAACTCTGTCCGAGCGCGTGACTTTTGTCTCTCCCGTGAGAACCGGGTTCGGCCTCTACTACATAGCCGACGTGGTTTACTAGACGGGGTTCGCGTTATTCCATCAATCTTGTCTCGCAGTACGTGCGCAGCAGTTCGACGCGGCTGGCATTTTCCAGAAAAACCGATATTCTACAATAAAGTACCGCTTGGCGGATCACGCTGGTTTGGCGAAACCGTCTTTCAAACAACCGATGAAACACGTAAAAAGATTTTTTCTCCTGATCGTATGCTGTTTCGTAGCCGTTTTCTTCATTCAGAACCTCGAGATAGCCACTCAGGTGTTCAGAGTCGAGCTGGGTTTTTTCTCCTTTAAAAATACGTGGGCGGTCTACAATGCCGGGATAATAGGGGCTTCGTTTCTTCTGGGCGCGTTTGTTTTTTTTCTGCTGACTTTTGCCAGAGGCCATTCCGCGAAGTCCGAGTTGAGGCGGAGCAGGGAAACCGTGAAGGATCTCGAGAAGAAAATCGGGAATCTGGAGGTGGAGCTTCTGCAGAACAAGCCTGCCGGCTATCGGGAGCAGCCTTCTTCCCATGAAGTGTTCAGGACGCCGAAATGAGATCCGCCATCACTGAAACCCGGATGCCTGGCCGTACGGGGGCTCGCAGAAAACCCGAATGGATAAAGGCAAAAATCCCAAGCGGTCCGAATTATACCAAGCTTAGAAGCTTGGTGCGCGAATTTGGCCTTCACACCGTGTGCGAGGAGGCGAAGTGCCCAAACATAGGGGAATGCTGGGGGGCCGGAACGCTCACTTTCATGATTCTGGGGGACGTCTGCACGAGAAGCTGCGGCTTCTGCCACGTGAAAACGGGAAAAGGCGGCGAACTCGACTGGGAAGAGCCCGCAAGGGTGGCCGCGGCGGTCGCAGAGCTTCGGAAAAACAACGCGCGGGTTGCGCACGTGGTTATAACTTCGGTAAACAGGGATGACAGGAACTACGAAAGCGCCTGTATATTCGCACGGACCGTAAACGAGGTAAGGAAGACATCCCCGGGGGTAAAGATCGAAGTTCTAATCCCGGATTTCAAGGGGGAGCACGAGGCGATTAACGAAGTGATAGCGTCATCTCCCGACGTTTTGAACCATAATATTGAAACCGTTCCGAGACTCTACTCTCTTCCGCAGAAAACTCAGTCAGGAAGAACGAGGTCCGTTAGGCCGCAGGCTGTCTACGGCAGATCTCTTGAGCTTCTTTCACTGTCCGCGAAGACGGGAAGACCCGAGATGCTTACCAAATCGGGCATTATGGTCGGTCTCGGGGAGAGTTTCGAGGAAATCGTCGAAACTCTCAAGGATCTCAAGCGCGCCGGCTGCGACATAGTTACCATAGGACAGTATCTGCAGCCCACTATCGACCATATACCGGTATCAAGGTTCTACCATCCCGTCGAGTTTGAATCTCTTAAAGACTACGGAGAGAAAATAATCGGTATCCCGCACGTGGAAGCGGGCCCGCTCGTCAGAAGCTCCTACCATGCGGAAAAGCAGGTTCTTGAACTCTCCAACGTAATGACCGGGACATAAAAAAGGCTTTTATTCTCAGTTAAAAAGTTCTCTAAGCTCTTCTGCGATCGCTTCCAGTTTGTCCTCGGAAACCCCGTACTCGTCTGAAATTCTTTTTATTTCCTGGGAGGATATCCGAAGTCCTGCGGGTTTTTCTGCCACGGGTTCCCGCTTCTCCCTGTCGATGAGAAGTTTGGCCACGTCCCATCTTGAATAGTGGCCCAGGGAGTCGAACACGGCTTTTACCGCCTTTATCTGGTTCGCGTAGCAGTCGGCGTAGAGTATAGCGTCTTTTTCGAAGTGGGGTTCAAAAAGATATCTGCCGGCCGGGTTGACGATAGAGCTTCCTCCTCGAGCCCAGTCGTAGTTCATGTGGTTGCCGTCGCGCACGTAGTGCCATCTTTCCGGGAAATCATCGTCGTCAAGATAACCGCAGGCGCTCAGCACGAACGCCCCCGACTCAAACGCGTGAACCCTTATGAGGGGCTGCACCGTGCACCCCGCTGCGGGATCCTCCGTCTCAGCGGCAAGCAGCTTATCGTCCCCTCTCCTCCAGTTCCCCGGCCACACCGCCACGTGGAAGTCCTGTCCGCTGTAGACCATCGCGGCCCTTACGAGAACCATGTGATTTTCCCAGCAGACAAGTCCTCCTATTCTCCCTATGTCGGTGTCGTAGGTGGTTATGTCGCTTCCGTCTCCCTGTCCCCAGTAGGTCCTCTCTGTGTAGGTGGGCATGAGCTTTCTGTGCCTGCCGAGCACCTTGCCTTCGCGCGATATGAAAAGAAGGGAGTTGTAAACGGTGCGGCTTCCCTTGCGGTCGTCAAGCTCGTTGCAGCCTATCACCACGTGAGCGTCGGCCGCGCGGGCGGCCTCTGCGAGCATCTCGGTGTCGTCTCCGGGGATAACTATGGAGTTATCCTGAAGCGCGATCATGAAATCCGTCCAGTCGTGCGGCGGGGTTTCGTAGCCAACTGTGTAGTATGCCGGGTAGCCCGGTATGAACGCCTCGGGGAATGCTATAAGCTCCGCCCCGTTATCCCCCGCTTCCCTTATCACGCGACAGGCCTTCTCAAGGGTCTTTTCCTTGTCCATGAACACGGGAGCCGCCTGGGCAACCGCGACTTTCACTTTTTCCCTGCCGCCTAGAACTTTCCTCATGAGACTCGGGCCGCGGGCATACTCAGGTTATTATCCTGCTTCCGCCCTCGGGTTCCCCTCCGCTTTGTCTCTGCTGGTTCTGCTTGGCCCTCGCGTAGACAAGAGCGAAGAATTTCTCCTTGAAGTCATTATCGAAAGCGCACACCCCGGGGATTATGTATCCCATAAGCGCTATCTGGAGAAAGTATTCGGTGTTTGCCTTGAGAAATGACTCGTTTATCTCGCCGCCGTATGCCTGCGCGAAATTCTGGTATATCTGGTTTCCGAGCTCGGTCGCTACCTCCACGACGCTTTTTGACTGGCCGGCCTCCTGATGGGCCGCTACTCCGAGATTAAAGGCCATGTTTATGGAGTTCATGAAGTTGTCCGCTACTGCCTCTTCCGACTCTGTTCCCTCTTCCGGCTTTGTGTCTTCTTCTGACATTTTAATATCCCCCGTTTTTGTATGGTGAAATCGTCTTGACGTATTATATTATATTGCTGCTTTGATTTTAACAATTTTGCTGGAGGAAAATCCATGAAAGCAGATCATCTTATACAGAGACTCGGTCTGAAAAAGCTTCCCGGTGAGGGGGGATACTACAAGGAGACTTACAGAAGCGAGGAGATGGCCGGAGAAGACCGCAATCTTTCAACTGCTATTTACTACCTTATAACCTCAGAGGCGAATTCCAAGATGCACAGGGTGAATTCGGACGAGATTTTCCATTTTTACTTCGGCGATCCCGTCCAGATGCTGCTTCTCTATCCTACGGGAGAATCGAGAATAGTGTTCATGGGGGATAATCTTCCCTCCGGCCAGAGAACCCAGCTTGTGGTTCCCAAAGGAACCTGGCAGGGCGCAATGGTGGTGGAGGGGGAGTACGGATACGCTTTTATGGGAACTACGATGGCCCCGGGGTTTGAGTTCGAGGATTTCGAACTCGGCGCGCAGGAGAGTCTTCTTCTGAGATTTCCCCAGCACGAAACCATGATACGGGAGCTTACGTAAACGGGAGATAGAGATTCTGGGGTCAGAAAAACCGGTGATTTTTTTTGACGGCGTGTGCGGGGGGTGCAACAGGTTTGTTGATTTCGTCATCCGTACGGACAGCCGCCGGGAAATATTCTTTTCCCCGGTTCAGGGGGAGACGGCCGCCGAGTTTTCCCTTTACCGGAACGAGCCCCCGCCCGAGTGGAAAATCGCCTATATTGACGAAAATGGAGTCCATGAGGGCGCCGACGCAGTTTTGCTCGTCCTTGGGAGGCTTGGGGGGCTCTGGAAGCTTCCCTCCCTTTTCATCTATCTTCCCCGGTCGCTTAAGGACTGCTTTTACGGGATCGTATCGAGGAACCGCTACCGTATTTTCGGAAAGAGGGAGACCTGCAGAGTGCCGTCCCCCGAGGAGAGGGAAAGGTTTTTGCCCTAGGTGCCTTTTTGATAAATTTCCCGGTGTATGTATATTGAAGCCGAGGAGAATTTTCGTTTCATATGCCTTCACTTGAAGAACTTGTTTTGGCCGACGAGACAGCCGACGAGGTAGCCCGCGCGAGTGAAATCGCCGGGGAAGAATGGGAAAAGATAAGGGTTTCCCTGGCTCTTTGCGGAGATACGGGGGATTTCTGCGGAGATGATTTCATGCTCGGGACAATTTCCGGGGAAACGATAACGCGCGAGCCGCTTGGGAGTCCGACAAAATCCGTTTCGGTTTACTCTCCAACCTATTATCCGATGTATCTGGTGAAGAACCTGCACGAGTTCCGGGAGAAGTTCCCGGAGAAGGGCTACCGCACGACGGAAGCCCTCTACGTCTACGTTGAGCTTGCGAACGCGGCGGCGCTTAGGCTCGGTCTTGAGGGAACGTTTGCCATGGGGTTCGCCAGCGGCTATGCGAACGTGAGAACGGGCTGGATTGCGGAGAAGGGGCTTCCTGAGCAGAGCGCCATATTCTCCGAAATGTTTTTTTCAGACAGGCCGAGGAATTACGACTGGGATTTTCACTGGACCTCGGTCAGGCAAAAGTTCGGAGAAATCCACGAAAAATTCGTCGCCTGGCAGCGCTCTCCCGCCCTTTACCTCAAGGAGTCAAAGTCCAAGGCGGTCGTAAAGCCCTTCATAGTCTAGACGAATCCCTCTTCGAATTCGTCCGAAGGATTCTCGAAGCTCGGGACCCCGTTTTGCTCAAGAAACACAAGCTTCACGGTGCCCGTGGGCCCGTTTCTCTGCTTTCCGATTATGAGTTCCGCCATGCCGTCTTTTTCCTCGGGGTTCTTTCTGTATATGTCCTGGCGGTGAATGAAAAGCACTACGTCCGCGTCCTGTTCTATGGCGCCGCTCTCCCTGAGGTCTGAGAGCTGGGGACGGCGGTCGGTTCTGGTTTCGGTCTGGCGGCTTAGCTGCGAGATTCCTATTACCGGAACGTCAAGCTCCTTGGCGAGCGCCTTGAGGGCGCCCGAGATCTCCGCTATCTCCCTTTCCCGGGTTTCATTTCTCGAACTGCCTCTCATGAGCTGCAGATAGTCGACCACGATCAGGTCGAGGCGGTTGTCCTTTTTGAGCCTTCTCGCCTTTGCCCTTATCTCAAGCACCGTAAGTGCCGGGGTGTCGTCTATGAAGATGCTTGCGCCCGCGTACCTCTCGGCTGAATCAAACAGCCTCTCGAGGTCATCATCCCTTATGTACCCGCTTCGCATCGCCGAAAAACTGACTTTCGAGTTTATGGAAAGAAGTCTCAGCATGAGCTGCTCCTTCGTCATCTCAAGCGAGAACATGGCGACTGAGAGGTCTTCGTTCAGCGTGGCGTTGCTTAGTATGTTGAGGCAGAGCGACGTTTTTCCCGCTCCCGGGCGCGCGGCGATTATCACGAGGTCCGATTTCTGAAGACCCGAGGTCAGGTGATCGAGTCTCTCAAAGCCTGTTCTTATGCCGGTTATGAGCTCCTTTTTCTTGTAGAGCCGCTCGATATTGTCTATCGCCACCGGCGCGAGGTCCCTTGAGTGCCAGAAGCTCGGCTTTATCTTGTTCTGGGCGATGTCGAGGATTGACTGCTCCGCCCTGTCTAGGAACTCGTCAACTTCGATATCGGGCCCGTACCCGCGGTGCGCTATGTCGGTCGCGGTGAGGACCAGTTTTCTCAGAACGGACTTGTCTTTTACTATCCTCGCGTAATGAGCGACGTTTTCCGCCGTGGGAACGGTCGAGACCAGGTAGGTGAGGTAGGCGGCCCCCCCGACTTCTTCTATGCTCCCCTTGGAGTCCATCCACTCATACAGGGTGAGAACGTCGATGGGGGTGCCCTCCCTGTCAAGATCTATCATGCAGTTCATTATCTTGGAGTGGCTTTCGTTATAGAAGTCCTCGGCTATAAGGATTTCGAGGACCTGGTTTATCGAGCTGCTTTCAATGAGTACGGAACCCAGTACCGCGCGTTCCGCCTCCTCGTTGCTCGGAAGGGGTGATTTCGTCAGATTTTCCATCGTTCGAGGCTCTCTTCTGTTCCACCTGTCCGATGGTTTTTCATTCTCCTATCAGAACCACTCCCACGTCCATGACGTTCGTTCCCGTGCTTCCGGTTTTTATAAGATCGCCCAGGGTTTCGAAGAAAGAGTACGAGTCGTTGTCGGCAAGGTGGTCTCTCGCGCTTATGCCCATCGATCTTGCTATCAGGCGGGACTGTCCGTCGCAGATCGCCCCGGCGGCGTCTGTGGGACCGTCTATTCCGTCGGTTCCGGCGAAAAGCCCCACGATTCCACTGCTTCCTATTATCTCAAAGCAGAAGGAAAGGGCGGTTTCGGTGTTGCGCCCGCCGCGTCCCCGCCCCGTTACGTTCACGGTTGTCTCTCCCCCGAAGAGTATGCAGGCGGGTTTCTTAACAGGCCTCCCGAACCTTTTTATGTCAAAGGAGATTCCCGCAAGCACCTTGGCCACTTCCCTTGCCTCTCCGGATATCTGGGAGGAGAGAAAAAGCGTGTTGTACCCCATTTTCTTCGCCATCTTCTCCATCGAGACTATAGCCTTGTGATTGTTTCCGACAACAACCGTGGTGGCTCCGCTGCGTTCGTACTGCTCGCGGTCCATCGTTGGAGGAGCGTTATTTTCTCTTCCTCTCTCAAGGTGCACCACCACCCTCGGGGGGATTCTGTGCTCAAGCCCGAGAGCCTCTATGACCCGCCACGCGTCCTCGTAGGTCGTAGTGTCGGGAACCGTGGGTCCCGAGGCTATGAATTCAAGCCGGTCGCCCACGACGTCCGAGAGAATCAGCGTGATGACCCGCGAGGGCAGAGCCTTTTCCAGAAGCCCTCCTCCTTTTACCTGCGACACCTTCTTTCTCACGGTGTTAAGGCCGTAGGTGTCGACCCCGCTCAGCATCAGTCTTTCGGTCACCGCCCTTTTATCCTCTATGGTGAGCCCTTCGCTCGGCATTGCCAGTATCGAGCTTCCGCCTCCCGATATGAGGAAGATCACGAGATCCTTCTCTCCCGATCTTTCGAGAAGCGAGACCACTTTTTTCGCCGCCTCGACGCTTTTTTCGTCCGGCACGGGGTGAGAGGAGAGATGAAAATCCATTTTCTGAAAAGCCTGCTCGGAACGGACGTTCGATACCACGATTCCCTCGGTTATCCGCTCGCCGAGAAGCTCCTCAATCGCCGCGGCCATGGAGGACGCGGCCTTTCCGAAGGCCGCGACGTACACCGACTCGAACTCGGAGAGATCAAAGCTCTTGCCTCCGACCTTTAGCTGCTTGCCCCTGAGTTTAATGTGCTCCAGGACGCATTTTCCCGGGTCGGCTTCTTTCAGCGCCTCCTCGAAAAGCTCCCTCGCGTCCTTTTTCAGTTTCTCGCTCATCCCTTCTTCTTGATTTCATCAACTATTCTGTCAACTTCCGCTTCGGTAAGGTTCTCGTAAAGAGTGTCGTCCACGAGCATGGCGGGGGCGGTACCGCAGGAAGCGAGACATTCCGCTTCGAGAAAGGTTATTTTCCCGTCGGCCGTCGTTTCGCCGGTTTTTACCCCTAGGCGCTTGCAGAGGTGATGCTCCAGGCCCTCGGCTCCGCGAAGCGCGCAGGAAAGGGTTCTGCAGAGCCACATAACGTGAGTTCCCACGGGTTCTGTGAAAAACATGGTGTAGAACGACGCGACGTTCTGAACCGAAGAGGCGGGAATATCGAGCGCCTCGGCGACTTCTTCCATGGATTCGGTGGAGAGCCAGCCGAATTCGTTCTGCACTTCCCGCAGGACGGGAATAAGCGCCGAAAGCCTGGTTTCATGGCCATCCGCTATGTCTTGTATCTTGTCTCTGAGCCCGGGGGGGAAAGGCACTCCGAACCTCCTCACTGGTTAAAGCCGGAAATTAAAAAGTAACATGATTTGGGGCGGCGGGCAAGGCGCTTGGGATGCGCGGCAGGGGGGCGGGGATTTAAACCGCAATTGAAGCTCGCAGGAGGGCGGTTAAAATTTTTTCAAATGCCTAAGAAAAGAATAACCACTGTCTACACCGGCCTTGGAGATGACGGGAAAACCTCGCTTCTGGGCGGAAAAAGGACGAGAAAATCATCGCCGAGGGTAAATGCGTACGGCGAGGTGGACGAGCTTAACTCGGTTCTGGGAGTTGCCTGCACAAAGGCGGGCGATCCCAGGGTTAGGGAGCTTCTGCGGGAAATACAGAACGCGCTTTTCACCGTGGGAAGCGATCTTGCGACCCCGCGGGACTCGACTTTTTCCCCGCCGAGAGTGACCGAGGAGATGGCGAAGCGGCTCGAGGAGCGGATAGATGAATTTTTGCCCGAGGTCGGGGAGCTTAGGGAGTTCGTTCTGCCGGGAGGGGCTGAGGGCGCCGCCTGGCTTCATCTTGCCCGCACGGTGTGCAGGAGGGCCGAGAGAAGCGTTGAGGCATTCTTCGGGGATTCGGAGGAGGGAAACGAGATTCTGGTTTACCTTAACCGCCTCTCGGATCTTCTTTTCGTTCTTGCGAGAGTGGAGAACAAGACCGCGGGGACGGGGGAGATCTTCGTTGATTTCGGACGGGGCGAGGACGGGTAATGGACGAAGGCGTAACCATAACGAACCCTGAGATCGAGGATTATATCCGCTCTCTTTACCCCGGCGTCCACGAGGTTTTTTACGAAATGGAGGAGCGGGCGGAGGGTAGCGACGTGAAAATAGTGGGGCCTCTCGTGGGGAGGTTTCTTTCGCAGATATGCCTTCTGCACAGGCCGCAAAGCATTTTCGAGATGGGTTCCGGGTTCGGGTACTCGGCCCTTTGGTTCTCCCTTTCTCTGGGAGACGGAGGCGTGGTAACCTGCACGGACTGGCTTGAGGAAAACGCGGAGGCGGCGCGCGGGTACTTCACGCGGGCCGGGCAGATCCGCAAGCTCCGTTTTGTCTGCGGAGACGCGCTCGACGTACTGGCGAATTCGGACGGTAAATTTGATATGATATTCAATGACATAGACAAGGAGGCTTACCCGCGGGTTATCGAGCTTGCGCGGGAGAAGCTTAACCCCGGGGGAATGCTCATCACCGATAACGTGCTCTGGGGAGGGAGGGTTCTCGGCGGCGGAGGCTCTGAGAGCACCGAAGGGGTCTTGGAGTTTAACCGGCTTCTGTTCTCGGACCCTGAGTTTTTCTCCACGGTGGTTCCCCTTCGCGACGGGGTGGCGCTGAGTGTCAGGATTTAACGGATATTTGTTTCTTGGAATTCCAAAGTGAAAAAACTTGAGACCACTGAGAATGAACTTCTGGCTTTCTTTACGGACTCCTACGAGCATATACGCAGGCGCCATTACGCCAGGAGCAGGAAAAACAAGGCCCTCATAGGCTACGAGCTTGCCCGGGAGAGGACCGCGGTCGTGGACGACTTCATCAGGCAGGCCCTTTCGCGGTACGGCTACCCGGAACTAAAAGGTGTTTCCATAGTGGCTCTCGGGGGTTACGGCAGGGAAGAGCTTTCCCCGTACTCCGACATAGATCTTCTTTTTCTTCACAAAAAAGGCTCGAAGGGCTTGGCCGAGGAGGTAGTGGAGCGGCTTCTTTACCTTCTCTGGGACACTAAGATGGATGTGGGAAACTGCACGAGAAGCCTTGAGGAGTGCAGGGAACTCTCGATGGACAAAAACGACGTTACCATCCTGAGCTCCCTTCTCGACTCGAGGTTCATATGCGGGGACAGGGCTCTTTACGACGAACTTGAAAACGAAATTTACGGCGAGGTGCTCCCCAAAATTTCACACGATTTCATAAGGAGAAAGATAGAGGAAAGGGACATAAGGGGAGAGAGGTACGGAAAAACCCTTTACATCCTCGAGCCTAACGTTAAGGAGGGAAGGGGAGGGCTCAGGGAGTTCCAGACAGCGATGTGGATAGCGCAGGCAAACTACAAGGCCAAGAGTTTCGAGGAAGTGCTCCAGAGGGGGTTCGTCTCGGAGAAGGAATACAGGGTGATGCGCAAATGTCTTAATTTCCTTCTGCTCGTGCGCGCGCAGCTGCATTACCAGACAAAAAGAAGGGAGGACAGCCTGAGTTTCGAACTTCAGACACAGGTGGCTAAATCCTTCGGTTACAGGGAAGGAAATCTCCGCGCGGTGGAGAAGTTCATGAGGATCTACTACCTTCGCGCCGCGGTGGTGGTGCAGCAGTCCCGAAGGCTGACGGAAAAATGCACGAGGGTCTATGCGCGGAGAAGACTCGGCAAAAAGGCCGTTCATCTTGACCACGGGTTTACCATACAGGGCAAATATCTCTCCGTGACGAGCAGAAACGTTTTCAGCGAGGACTTCTGCAATTTCCTGCGCGCGTTTGAATACGCCGACCGCCACTCGGTCGAATTCACCGAATACCTTGAACTTCTCATGGGTGAGCATGTAACCCGCATAGACGAAAAAGTCCGAAACGACCCAGAGTTCAACAGGATATTCCTGAGGCTCCTGCGTTTCGGAAAGGATGTCTCGAAAATGCTGCTCAAGATGAACGAGCTGCGCCTTCTGGGCCGCTTCATTCCGGAATTCGGGAAAATAGTCTGCATGGTGCAGTTTGATTCCTACCACGTCTATACAGTCGACATACACTCCATATTCATGGTCAGGGAAATCGAAAGGCTTATAAATTACGAATACGAGGAGAAGTTTCCCTTTCTCACCAAAGTCACCGAAAGCCTGGTGAAAAGACATGTTCTTTTTCTGGCCTGCCTTTTTCACGATATGGGGAAGGGCCGGGGGGGAAGCCACGCGCAGAAAGGGGCTGCCATGATCCCGAAGATAGCCGAGAGGATGGGCCTTGGTGCCTCCGACGCGGAGCAGCTTGAATTTCTGGTGAGACATCACTTGGCCATGGTTCATTTCTCCCAGAGAAGGGATCTTGACGACCCGGTCGTTTTGAAGCGGCTGGCCAAGTCCATTCCCGACGAAGAAACACTCTCTCTTCTCTATCTGCTCACTTTCGCGGACATAAGATCGGTCGGTCCCGAAGTCTGGAGAGACTGGACGGGAATGCTGCTCCAGGAGCTCTACGTGAAGACCCTTCGGCAGATGTCGGCGGGCACGTACCGGCGTAAAACCGACGAGGAGTGGATGCAGAAGATGACCTCGGACATATTGGCCGACGCCGACGGAGAGATTCCCGAGCGCAAAGTGAGAAAAATATTGAAGAAAATGCCGGTTTCCTACTTCAGCCAGTTTTCAAGACAGAACATCCTGCGCCACGTGAAGCTCCTGAACTCCATTGAGGGAAAGTTCGCAACGGAGGTAATCCGCTACGAGGAATACGACGAGTTTACAGTCTGTGCTCCCGACAAAAAAGGGATATTCTCCGTGTTCTGCGGGATCCTGAGCGCGAACGGACTCAATATCCTTGGGGCAAGGATCGTAACCACGCTCGACAAGAAGGCGTTTGACATCTTCTATGTGGACAGGACCGATTACCTGACCGAAGAGGAGTATGGCGAGGTGTGGAAAAAGGTTGACAAAAACCTCATGAAGGTGCTTGATGGAGATGTTGAGGTTGACGAGCTGGTTGAGAGGAGAAAGAGAAACTATTCCTCCTACGGAAGAAAGGTTCCCGAGTATCCTCCGGAAATCGTGTTTGACAATGAGTCTTCGGATAAGGCGACCGTAATAGAGGTTTATGCCCACGACCGGGAGGGACTTCTCTACAGCATCACGAAAACAATTGCCGAGATGAATCTTTCGATTGATTACGCCAAGATTTCGACCAGGGCGGACCAGGTCGCCGATACGTTTTACGTGCGTGACTCGAGGGGGCGCAAGATAAGCGGCGCCAAGAAACTCAAAGAGATAGAGAATTCTCTTATATCAGCGGTGAGCTAGGGGAAAAGGCGGGCGGTTTTTATGAGCGCAGAAATTATTGACGTCGAGTGCGATTTTCTTGTTGTGGGCGGGGGGCTTGCGGGCCTCTACGCCGCGGTGTGCGCGTCTTCTCTTGGCCGGTGCGTGGTGGTGACCAAGCAGACCCTCGTGCAAAGCAATTCATACTGGGCTCAGGGAGGAATCGCGGCTGCCGTCGACCCTGAGGACTCGCCTGTTTTTCACCAGGAGGACACGATTGCCGCTGGAAGAGGGCTTTGCGATGCCCGCGCCGTGCAGATCTTGGTCGAAGAGGGAAGGGAGAGGGTCGCTGACCTCATAAATCTCGGCATGAAGTTCGATTCCGACGACAGCGGTCTTCTGCTCGGTCTCGAGGGCGGCCACTCGAAAAGAAGAGTTCTTCATGCGGGAGGAGACTCGACGGGAAAGGAGATGATCGAGTTTCTCATCTCTTTTGTAAGTTCAAGCGAATCGGTGACCATTCTGGAGCTTGTCACCGTTACCGACATAATCTCGGACGGGGAAAGATGCTACGGCGTCTGGGGTTACGACGAGGGAAGGGAAGGCTACGTGAGAATTTCTTCTCCCAGCACCATAGTCGCCACCGGCGGCGCGAGCGCCCTTTACAGGAGGACCACCAATCCGGAAGGGGCCTCGGGAGAGGGCATATCGCTTGCCTGGAGAGCGGGAGCCGAGATCTCCGACATGGAGTTCGTGCAGTTCCACCCCACTGTCTTCAGCGGCAAAGAAGGCGACGCCTTTCTTCTCACCGAGGCGATAAGGGGGGAGGGAGCCTATCTTGTTAACGCCCGAGGCGCGAGGTTCATGGAACGCTACAGTCCTCTCCTTGAACTTGCGCCGAGAGACGTGGTCTCAAAGGCGATTCACAGTGAGATGAGGTCCTGCGGAGAAGACTATGTGTATCTTGATCTCTCCCACATGGATCCCGGATTCGTAAGGAAAAGGTTCTCTAACATAGACAGGCTCTGCAGGGATTCGGGTTTTGATCTTGCCGAAGACCGCATCCCCGTTGCTCCCGCCGCCCATTACACCATAGGCGGAGTAAGGACCAGTCTCATGGGAGAGACGAACATAGAGGGTCTTTACGCCTGCGGAGAGGTTTCAAACACTGGCGTCCACGGTGCCAACCGCCTCGCGAGCAATTCCCTTCTCGAGTGCATGGTGTTTGCCAAAAGATGTGTTGACAGCGCATCCAGCGGGCGACGTGCGGGGGACGTTAGCGGGGATTTCCGGGGTTTTATGCTTGCCGACACCAGAGAAGCCGATGCCGGGTTTTTCAACGAAGCCAGGGACACGATAATCGGAGGGATGAGCACGCATCTCGGGATAGTGAGAGAGCGGGAGAGCGTGGAACAGTTCGTCGCGAAGCTCGAGGAGATTTTCTCGGCAACCGAGAGCGTTCCCGGATGGTTTGGCTTTAAGCTCGGGACGATGCTCGATGTGTGTCGGCTCGTTGCGCGCGCAGCTCTTTTGAGGAAGGAGTCGCGGGGGGCCCACATGAGGTCTGATTATCCGGAGGAGGACTCGGATTATGAAAAACACCTGGTTTTCAGGAAGGATCTTGAGGTTTACGGAGCCGACTGATGAGTACGCACGAAAATTACCCGCAGGAAGTTGACGCCGTTTTGGAACTTGCTCTTCGGGAGGACCTAGGAAGCGGAGACGTTACGACCGGGAGCATAGTTCCCGAAGATGCCGTTTTAACCGGAGAAATACGTGCGAAGGGGACCGGCGTGGTTTCGGGAATAGGGCTTTCTGGCGCCGTTTTCCGGAAGCTTGATCCGGATTGCGCGTGGGAAGAGATTGTCCGTGACGGGGACAGGGTTTCGCCCGGAGACACTATCGCCCGCGTTACGGGCAGGGGCAGGGCGATTCTTTCGGCGGAGCGGACTGCTCTTAACATACTTCAGAAAATGAGCGGCATCTCGACTCTCACTTCTTTTTTCGTCGAGGCCGTATCCGGTTCCGCAGTGAAGATAAAGGACACAAGAAAAACCCTTCCGGGACTCAGATGGATCAGCAAATACGCCGTGGCCGCAGGCGGGGGACACAATCACCGCGCCGGGCTTTATGACGGAGTGCTCATAAAGGACAATCACATAAAGGCCGCCGGGAGCATAGCGGCCGCAGTAGAAAAGGCGAGGCGAAGCGCCGGAGAGGATTTCCCAATAGAGGTCGAGACCAAAACCATGGAGCAGGTAGAGGAGGCGGTTTCCTGCGGCGTTCATGTCATAATGCTTGACAACATGGACATCCGGGAAATCGGGGAGGCCGTGCGTTTGATAGACCGCCGCGCGCTTGTCGAGGTGTCCGGCGGAGTTACCCTTGAGAACGTTAGGGAGATGGCGCAGAGCGGAGTCGATTTCATCTCTGTCGGAGCTCTTACGCACTCGGCTCCGTGTTTAGATATTTCTTTTGATGTGTTAGAATCATGAATGCGGGCTGTATAGCGGATGCCCGGCTGTTGAGATGGACAGCTTACATGATATTTCAGAAGAAATAGACAGGCTTAGAAGGGAAAAAAACGCGGTAATTCTGGCCCATAACTACCAGATACCCGAAATCCAGGACCTTGCCGACTACACGGGGGATTCCTTAGGTCTCTCGCAGAAAGCTTCTGAAACCGACGCGGAAGTCATCATCTTCTGCGGAGTCCACTTCATGGCCGAAACCGCGTCTATTATCTCCCCCGACAAGAAGGTGCTTATTCCCGATCCCGAGGCGGGCTGCTCCCTTGCCGAGACCATAAACCTGGAACAGCTCAAGAAGTGGAAATCCGAACACCCGGATGCCCTCGTGGTTTCCTATGTGAACACCTCGGCCGCCGTCAAGTCAGAGACCGACTACTGCGTCACCTCCTCAAACGCGGTCAAGATAGTGGAATCCATTCCCAAGGACAAAGAGATACTTTTTCTGCCCGACATGTTCCTGGGAGCATTTGTCTCCAAGGTTACGGGAAGAAAGATTCACATCTGGCCCGGGGAATGCCACGTGCACGCGGGAATACGGCCGAAGGACATAAGAAGGATAAAAGAGTCCTATCCCAACGCGGAGATGATAGTTCACCCCGAGTGCGGTTGCACCACGTCCTTTCTTCATTCCGCAGCCGGGGACGACGAGCTTGCAAAGGAGATAAAGTTTTTCTCTACGGGAAAGATGATTGACTACACCCGGAATTCCGAAACCCCCGAGTTCGTGGTTGCTACCGAAACCGGAATTCTCCACACGCTGAGGAAGCAGAGCCCGGAGAAGAAATTCTACCCCGCCAAGGCTGACGCGGTCTGCGAGTACATGAAGATGATAACGGTTGAGAAGGTGCTCAATTCCCTCAGGGAAGAGGTGTACGAGGTCAAGGTTCCCGAAGACATCGCGCAGAAGGCTAAAAAATCGATAGACAGGATGCTCTACATCTCAGCTCAGTAGTGCGCGGGAAGCGTTTCCAATTATTTTTCCGTTTAGCGACTTAGTTTTTAGAATGCCATGCGCACCCCGAGGTTTAACTCGTGGTCGCGTCTTGAATTGTTGCCGAAGCGCCCGGAGTAGCCGGCGAAAGTTTTTGTCCGGCTGCCGATATTGACGGTGAGACCGACGGCGGCGTTTACCCATTCATTCGGCGGCTTGAAGCCCGGGAGGGTGAAGCGTCCTGACATGGTGTTTGAACCCGCGGTGACCGAAACAGGATCGTCGTTGAGCTCCCTCTCATAAGCGATGCGGATGTATGGGAACACCGTTTCGCTCGGACCCAGGAGGTTTCCCTTGAACTGGTAACCCGCCCGCGCTATGATGGAGTCGCGTTCGAAGTCCGAGAAGTTCATCGAGGTGGAAGAGGCGCCGTTTTCACTGTAGCCGTCGATTTTCTGATTGAGCCACCCGAGCCCGAAAAACAGGCTGTACCTGTATTTCTCTGATGTACCCAGAACCCAGCCGAGTTCGACATCGGTTCCGTACTGATAGGATGTTGTTGAGCCATGTTCCGTGCGCAGAGCCGCTCCGAGGCGGATCGAGCGGTCGATGTCAATCGACGTTCTGCCCAGGTTAAGGGCGCCGCCCAGGTAAAAAACGTCAGAAATAAAAGTTCCGTGCAGCGAACCGGTCACCACGGTGCTGTCGATGCTTGCGCCCGAGACGTCGTTACTGTGGTTTCCAAGGCTCAGCGCCGCGCCCAGGTAAAGTTCATCCAGGGCCCTGTAGTCGGCGCCCAGGGTGAGCACCCGCGTTTCCGCCTGAGTCTTTCCCAGATGGGACGAGGCCTTGAGATCATGCCTGCCCGCCTGGCCCCTAAGGTAGCTTAGCCACTTCGCGTCCGGACGATCGAACCCGAGATCCGGCATCTGCTCCGCAAATACGGCGTCACGGTGCGCCCTCGCGACCTCCACTCCCCCTTCGCCTCCAAGCGATACCTGAACCGGGGCAGTGAGAGTTGAGATTACCGTGTTCCCAATTACCGCATGAGCGGCCCCGCTTGGGTGGGAACCGTCCGCAAAAAGATAGTTCTCATCGGTGTCGGGGGGCGATAAGTAGCCGGAGTCGATCGGACCGCAGACTATCGATTCCGGTTCCCCGCTGGGGCGCAAGGGGTTTGAACCGGGGACGCAGGCTGTCCCCTCGGTGTCGGTGAACCCGTAGCTTTCAGGGTCTTCGATTATTTCTTCCATCAGGGCAAAGATATTTACGGGGACGATTCCATGTCCCAGAGAGCCGATACCCGTATCGAGCGCTTCGTTGTAGGTGCGGCTCAGGGAGGAGAGTTCGGCGGGAGCGTCGGGGTTTGCGGCTCCGTCGCGGCGGGCGTCCACGGTTGCGCCGAGGTCGGGCAAATTCAGCACCACTACATAGCGCGCGCCGGCGTCCTGAAGAGTTCGGATCTGATCCAGATACGCTCCTGCCGCCTCCAGGGTGCCGTCGACGGCACCTTGTGGATCAGACGGATTTTCCTCGGTGAGGGCCCTTATATCGTTTGCGCCGCCCCAGATCATGTAGAGCGTATCGGGGTCGGCATTTCCTCCGGAGAGGTGTTCGTCAATCTGGCGTTCTGTTCTCTGCATCGGTACCGAGTTCTCTTCACACGGACCGGACGGGTTTACGCAGGCGCCGCCCCATGCATAGTTTGTTCCTCCGGCGAGGGAATTGGTTCCCGGCGTCCCGAAAGTCTGGGCCACGATTTCGGCCCAGACCGGGTCCGGGTTCGTAGTGAAACTGGTGCCGGGCGGAACTTGGAGTCCTAAAGACCGGGCGACGGGCGTATAGAAATCGGCGATATTTCCGGAGTCGCTTAAACTGTCGCCGAATGTGACGACGGAATTAAAAGTTTGGGCCTGGGCACCGCTGACAAGCCCTAACAGGATCGTAACAGCAAAGAAAAAGCGCATATATCGGAACATCGAAAATCTTCCTGGGAATTCTGTTTTCAAAAGCAATTTTACCATACATAGGACCCGCTATGTAACGGCGAAAGATGGATTCGAGATGATTTGCTTTCACGGGCGTAGCGTGTGGATCACTGCCCTTGCGCCAGCCCTCCCGTGCGCCTGGGATCGGTCGCTCCGTGAAAAACCCCGTTGATCCTCGCCACGCTCTGCGTGCTCCCCATCGGGCCCGTTTTTTTCACTTCATATCCTTTTTTCCGCAACCCGTCCTCTAGGTCTTTCCCCGCCTCTTTTTCCACGTACAGGGTGTCGGGGAGCCACTGGTGGTGTATCCTCGGGGCCGATGTGGCCTCCCTTATGCTCATTTTATGGTCGATCACGTTCAGGATCACCTGAAGCACGGAGGTTATTATTCTGCTTCCCCCCTGGCTTCCCGTTGCGAGAAAAAGCTTTTCGTCGTTAAACACTATGGTCGGCGTCATGGAGCTCAGCATTCTTTTGCCGGGAGCGATGGAGTTTTTTTCGCCGCCGATTAGGCCGTATGCATTCGGCGTTCCGGGTTTTGCCGAGAAATCATCCATTTCGTTGTTTAGCAGGATTCCCGTTTCCGGCACGGCGAGCCCCGAGCCGTAGGGGAAATTAAGCGTGTATGTGTTTGAAACCACGTTTCCGAACCTGTCGGCTACGGTGAAGTGGGTGGTGTCAGTGCCTCCGGCGGGGACCGGTGAGCCGGGCTTTACGTATCTGCTCGGAGTCGCTTTTTGGGGATTGATGCGGTTTGCCAGGCGCTTCGCGTACTGTTTTGAGATGAGATGTTCTGCGGGAACGGGGGAGAAATCCGGGTCGCCCAGGTGCTTTGATCTGTCCGCGTAGGCAAGTTTCATGGTCTCCGAGAGAATGTGGACGTACCGGGCGGAATTATGTCCGTATCGCGAGAGCGGATAGCGCTCGAGAATGTTGAGCATCTGGATAAGATGGACCCCGCCCGAGCTTGGAGGTGGCATCGAGTGGACGCTGTAGCCCCTGTAGGTTCCGGTCACCGGTTCTCTTATGAGAGCCTCGTAAGATGCAAGGTCCCGTTCGGTTATGAGGCCTCCTTCCTTTTTCATATAGGCCGTGATTTTTTTCGCTATCGCCCCCCTGTAAAATGCCCGGGGCCCGTTTTTGCTTATCTCCTTTAGGCTCCACGCGAGGTTTTTCTGCCTGAGGGTTTCTCCCTCCCGGGGCGGCTTCCCGTTGTTTTTGAAAAAAATCTCCATGCTCTCGCCTGATTTTTTCATGCGCCTTTTTGCTTCCAGAAGCGATTTCCTGAGTTCCGGCGTAACCGCAAACCCCTCCTCAGCAAGCTTTATCGCCGGCACAAGAACTTTTTCAAGCGGCATGGTCCCGTATTTTTCAAGGGCCAGCGAAAGCCCTGCGACCGTTCCCGGAACCCCGCAGGAATAGACGCTGTGCCGTGCCCGTTCCATGTCAACCTCTCCGTTTTCGTCGAGGAACATGTCGCGCGTGGCCCCAAGCGGGGCTTTTTCCCTGTAGTCTATGGCGACTGTCTGTCCCGTTTTGCCCAGATGCACCAGCATGAATCCGCCGCCCCCGAGGTTTCCGGCCTTCGGGTGGGTAACCGCAAGTGCGAAGCCGACGGCGACCGCCGCATCAACGGCGTTTCCGCCTTCCTTGAGCACGGAGAGCCCGACGAGGGTGGCGATCCGCTCCTCGGATACAACCATCCCGTTTCGAGAAGACGCGGATTCCGCCGTACTTTCACTTGAATAACCGGGCTCCGCGCGGGCGGAAGTGAATGCGACGGATAAAACAAGACAGAATGCGACGGCGTGTTTAAGGATTGAGTCTGCAGGCATACTAAGCGGCCGGGGAGGGTTCAGAAGGAAACTCCGTACCTGTAGCGCTTCGACATGCTTATCCTGTCTTCGCAGATCCTTACCTTCTTGGAATAGAACGCTTTTTCGAAGGAGTCCTCGGCAAGGCCGATCGCGCGGTTGAAATTCGATATCGCGTCTTCGTACTTGTGAAGCTGGAAATGAAGGTTTCCAAGGGTCGAATACAGGAGATCGTGCGAACGGAGCTCCTCAACCCCGCGTATTCCCCCTATGGCCCGAAGACCTTCCTGGGGCCCTCGGGTTTTGGAAATGGCGATTGCTTTTTGAAGTTCGACAAGCGGACAGTAGTTGCATGCCAGGTACTTGTCGTAGAGCGAGATGATCCGGTCCCAGTTCGTGTCCCCGTATTTTTCGGCCAGCGAGTGGACGGCGTCGACGCCTGCCTTCAGGTGAATCTCCGTGACCTCTTCTCCTTCCTCGGCCGAGAGGGCAAGGTGCTCGAATCCCCTTTTGATCATGTCCCTGTCCCAAAGCTCCCTGTTCTGCTCCTTTATCCCAAGCGGTCTTCCGTTGCCGTCGTTCATGGTGCGAAGCCTAGAGGCGTTTAGCAGCATGAAGGATACAAGGGCGTGAACCCTGGGTTTTGTCGTTGCGGGGAAATCAAGCAGCATTTCGCCAAGTCTTATTGCGGAAAGGCACAAGGAGGCGACTGGGGGCATTTCCTTGCGGAGACCGTTTTGGCCGAGGCTGAAAATCTCGTATATGTTTCTGGTCACCACCCCGAGATCTTTCTCCATATCGGCCCGGGTCAGCCGCCCTGCCGCTTCGGCTATCTTCTTTTTTTCCGAAGCGAGCTGCTCTTCCAGGGACTTCTCGTTTCTCTCCAGTATCCTGGCGAGAGATGAGCAGGAAAAACCGCAGAGCACGTTCAGCACGAGATATTTCTGGATGGAACTTTCAACCCCGGGAGCGCACAGCGCGAAAAGCATCTCGACCTGGTTTTTCGCCACTTCCTCTTTATCCGGAAAGGGAAGGTGAAATCCCGATACGTCGATCCTTCTCTTCGGTCCGTTCGCTCTTGAGAGGTAGTTTATCTTCCTGCAGAAAAGCTTGTTTGAGTTCTCCGTTATGTCAGCCCACACCGCGCTCTGGGGATCCTGGGGAATCCCGTCTTTTCCCCACCTGGCCCTCATTTTCTCAAAAGAGTTGGCACACACTCTCTGCACGTGCTCAAGGCTCTCGTGGCCGAAAATCTTCACGAGGGTGGAGACAATCGCCCCGTAGTCGTTTATAAGCTGTTTTGTAATCTGCCTGTTTACTTCAGGCCGGTTGTATTTTATTCCCAATTGCCTGCTTCCTTCCCCACTGCGGAGAACGTCTTAATCTACGAGCAGACTAAAATACATACCGGAGCTTGAAAGTAAAGATCACGGGGGCTTTTCACCGAACCTGTGGCCTCGATATCAGCTCAGCGTGTCGACCGGTCCCGCTTCTGTGATTCTGCGGTCCCGGGGAGAAGTGTCGCGCCGGGCGCTTTTGCTTATTCCCCTTCTCTTGAGGCGAGTTCCCTGTCAAGAATCAGAAGCGCTGCGGGGCTGTCCTCTGCGAGCTTCAGCTGCTCGACGACTTCCTCGGCGCTTTTTTCCTCCTCGACCTGTTCTTCTATGAACCAGTGGAGCATTACTAGAGTTGCCTGATCGTTTTTCGAGGCGGCGAGATCATAAAGGTTGTTTATCATCCCCGTAACCTCCCTTTCATGCTCCAAAACCTCCTCGAACATCTCAAGGAACGCTCCGAATTCGGAGGGGGGCTGCTCTATCGAGTCAAGAGTTACCCTGCCGCCCCTGTCGATCAGGTAATCGAAAAACTTCAGCGCATGCACAAGCTCCTCTTCGCTCTGCTTGCGAAGCCAGCCCGCGAAACCGGAAAAGTTTTTGGATTCACAATAGGCGGCCATCGAGAGATAGAGATAGGATGAATAGTATTCGTTTCTTATCTGCGTGTTTATCGCGTCCTGTACGTCGCTGTCAATCATTTTGATTCCTCCTTGGCTTCTTGTTCTGCATCGTTAATGATAACCTGTTTGTTAAAAATTACTACTAGATGGTAATTATTTCCAATAAGAACTTTCCCCCGGATTATGAATGCCTGTCTGCGTGCTGTATAATAACGGGGTTGTAAATACCGGAACCTGTATTATATACTCTAAATAAGCTTGTACTTATTGAGGAGGAGAAAATGTCAGATCCCGTAAGCGTTAACGAGAAAGTTCTTCCGCTCCTTCCACTTCGCGACGTAGTTATCTATCCCTACATGCTGGCTCCGCTTTTCGTGGGCAGGGAAAAGTCAATCAAGGCCCTTGAGGAAGCGGCTAAGGGCAGCAAGGAAATATTCCTTTCGGCGCAGAAAGACGCGAAGGTGAACGAACCCGGAAACGAGGATATGTACAGAATCGGGACCATCGGAACGATAGTTCAGATGCTCCGGCTTCCGGACGGCACCGTGAAGGTTCTTGTCGAGGGCAAAAAGAGGGCCTCAATATCGGGCTTTGTTTCCCACAAGGACATGTTTGTCGTAGAGGTAAAGGAGATAGAGGAACCTTCGGGGGAAAGCGTCGAGGTTGAAGCGCTCATGCGTTCGGCGACCAAGCTTTTCGAGGATTACGTGAAACTCAACACCAAGATCCCCTCGGAAACCCTCGTGACTTTCATGTCCATTGACGAGCCCGGCAAGCTCGGCGACACGGTCGCTTCGCATCTTAACATGAAACTCTCGGACAAGCAGGAAATTCTCGAGGTGCTCCATCCGCTCGAGAGGCTCGAGAAGCTTTGCGAGAAGATGCAGTCCGAGCTCGAGATACTCCAGATGGAGAAACGCATAGGAAAGAGGGTCAAAAAGCAGATGGAAAAGGCCCAGAGGGAGTATTACCTCAACGAGCAGATGAAGGCCATTCAGAAAGAGCTCGGCACGGGGGACGATCTTAAAAGCGAAATAGACGAGTTTGAGGAAAAGCTGAGCGAGAAAGAACTTCCCGAGGACGTTGAGCAGAGGGTAAAGAGAGAGATAAACAAGCTCCGCATGATGTCCTCCATGTCAGCCGAGGCGACTGTGGTGAGAAACTATATCGACTGGCTTTTGGATCTGCCGTGGATAAAGGAGAAGACCGAGGACCGCCTTGACATCGAGGAAGCCGCGTCGATTCTCGACGAGGATCACTACGGCCTTGAAAAGCCCAAGGAGAGGATACTTGAATATCTGGCGGTTCGTGTTCTCGCCGAGAAGCTTAAGGGACCGATAATCTGTTTCGTGGGACCCCCGGGTGTGGGAAAGACCTCTTTGGCCAAGTCCATAGCGCGCGCAATGGGCCGCAAGTTCGTCAGGACGTCTCTCGGCGGGGTAAGGGACGAGGCCGAGATAAGGGGACACAGGAGGACCTACATAGGAGCCCTTCCGGGCAAGATCATACAGGGAATGAAGAAGGCCGGAACCATAAACCCCGTCTTTCTCCTCGACGAGATCGACAAGCTCGGGATGGACTTCAGGGGAGATCCGGCTTCGGCGCTCCTTGAGGCCCTTGACCCTGAGCAGAACTCAAATTTCAACGATCATTACGTCGAGGCCGACTACGATCTCTCGAAGGTGATGTTCATAATGACGGCGAACGTGCTGCACACGATTCCCTGGGCGCTTCAGGACCGCATGGAGATAATCCGCCTTCCCGGCTACACGGAGCAGGAAAAACTCCAGATAGCCAGGAAGTTTCTTATAGGGAAGCAGAAGGATGATCACGGCCTTAACGACCACAAGGTGTCAATAAAAAACGAGGCGCTTCTGCAGATCATAAGAAGGTACACCAAGGAAAGCGGCGTCAGGAACCTCGAGAGGGAAATAGCGGCGCTTTGCAGGAAGGTTGCGAGGGAGATCGTTGAGAAGAAAAAGACCAAGGGAGTCAACATCACCGCCAAGAGTGTCGGCAAGTATCTCGGCACTCCCAAGTACGAGTACGGGGAGATCGAGACCACCGACCAGGTGGGAGCCGCCACGGGGCTTGCGTGGACGGAGCTTGGAGGGGAACTTCTCACTATAGAGGTTTCCATTGTTCCAGGCAAGGGAAATTTCACCGTTACCGGAAAGCTCGGGGAAGTGATGCAGGAATCCGCGCGCGCGGCGATGAGCTACGTGAGGAGCCGGGCGCAGCGCCTGGGGCTCGAAAGGCTTTTCTATCAGAACGTGGATATACACATTCACGTTCCCGAGGGAGCCACTCCCAAGGACGGGCCGAGCGCCGGCATAGCGATAGCGAGCGCCATTACGAGCGCCATTACGAGAAAGCCCATAAACAGGGAAATCGCGATGACGGGAGAGATCACGCTTCGCGGAAGAGTGCTTACCATTGGAGGACTCAAGGAAAAGATCCTCGCCGCCCACAGGGGCAGGGTGAAGGAAGTGCTGATTCCCGTAGAGAATAAGAAGGACATTGAGGACATACCGGAGAACGTGAGAAAAGAGGTGAAGATAACCCCCGTGGAACATATGGACGAAGTTGTTGAAAAGGTGATTCTCTCGGATGAGCCTGTGCTCAAGAACTTTGTCGTTCCCAAGGCCGGTTACCCCCTCGAGGCCGACCCGGTGCCGAAGAACATAAACTGAAGGCAAGCAACTACTTAGTGTTTCAAAAGCCCCGAGGCGGCCGCTGCCGCTTTGGGGCTTTTTAGTTTAAGGGAGATTCGCAAAGTGAAGCCATCCATAAAGGGAAGGGGGTCCCAGGAGAACCCTGCGGGAAGGTTCGAGCGGATTGATTTTGTTGCGGACGAGGATGCATCCGCCGCTGACGCCGCCCCCAGAACCGTTTACTACAGGGACTGGACGAAAACCATAATCTCCTACAACCAGAGTCCCGATGTTTCCTTTGACGCGAGCATCAATCCCTACCGGGGATGCGAGCACGGATGCGTTTACTGCTACGCAAGACCCACGCACGAATACCTGGGGCTTTCCGCGGGACTTGATTTCGAAACGAAGATCTTCGTGAAGCAGAATGCCCCCGAGCTCCTGAGAAAGGAGCTTCGCTCGGCGAAATGGGTTCCCAAGCCGATAGCGATGAGCGGGGTCACTGACTGCTATCAGCCGGCGGAAAAACATTTCCGGATAACGAGAAAATGCCTTGAGGTCCTGCGGGAATTCCGAAACCCGGTCGGTGTAGTGACCAAGAACCATCTGGTGACCCGCGATATTGATATTCTCTCCGACATGGCCGGAATCGGCTGCGCGAGCGCGGTTATCTCCGTCACGACGCTTGACGGCGAACTTTCAAGAAAGATGGAACCCAGGGCGTCGCAACCCGAGTACAGGCTCAGGGCAATAGCCAAGCTCACGGACGCCGGCATTCCCGTGACGGTGCTCATAGCCCCGGTGATTCCCGGGCTGACTGACCATGAGATCCCGGCCATAATGAAAGAGGCTTCGGCCCGCGGGGCCGTCGACGCGGGTTACGTGATGCTCAGGCTGCCCTACGGAGTTGCCGACATATTCTCCGAGTGGCTCGGACGCCACTACCCCGCCAGAAAGAAAAAGATACTGGGGAGAATCGAGTCTATGAGGGACGGAGACCTTAACTCTTCTGAGTACCGCGTCCGGATGAAGGGCAAAGGGATTTTCGCCGAGCAGACCGAAAGAATCTTTCGCGTGGCTTACGGGAAATTCGGTTTTACGGGAAGGAAGGCGCCTCTTGACGTTTCCCGCTTCAGAAAAGACGGACCCGCTCAACTCGAACTTTTCCGATGAATCATGAAAAAAAGGGAGGCGGCCTATCTTACCTCCTCGAGTTTTTCAATCAATTCCTTTATTTCCTTTGACTTTATTTTCATGCTTACCTTGTTGACGACCAGCTTCGCGCTTACGTCCGCTACCTCTTCCACTATCTCAAGATTGTTTTTCTTCAGAGTTTCTCCCGAGGCCGTGAGATCCACTATGACGTCGGAAAGCCCTATTATGGGCGCGAGCTCAACCGAACCGTAGAGTTTTATGACTTCCGTGGTTATGCCTTTTTTGTTGTAGAAATCGCTTGCGATTCTCGGGTACTTCGTTGCGATCCGCAAGGACGTCTTGCCCGACTTCTCAAAGTCCTTCGGGGCGGCGACCACCATCTTGCATTTCCCTATTCTGAGGTCAAGAGGTTCGTAAAGATTGCAGTCCTGCTCCATCAGTGTGTCCCTGCCGACTATTCCGCAGTCCGCGGCTCCGTACTCGACGTAGGAGGTGACGTCCGTGGGTCTCACTACAAGCAGCCTCATCCCCGCCTCTTCGGACTCGAATATGAGCTTTCTCGAATCCTTGATTATCTCCGTTATGTCCATGGAGGCCTTCTTGAAGAGCTCGACGGTCTCCTCAAGCAGCCTTCCCCTGGGCGTTGCTATGGTTATCACTCTTTTTCCCTCCAGATGCTGGCTCCTACTGACCGCAGTTTTTCATCAAGTTTCTCGTATCCCCGGTCAAGATGGTAGATTCTCGACACTTCCGTCCTGCCGGCGCCGCAAAGCCCTGCCAGCACGAGCGAGGCGCTCGCCCGAAGATCGCTTGCCATGATGGGGGCGCCCCTCATCTCACGGACACCTCTTACCACGGCGCTGTTTCCGACAAGCTTTATGTCCGCGCCCATCCTCCGCAGTTCGGCGGTGTGCATGAACCTCTGCGGAAATATGTTCTCCGTTATGACGCTCATTCCGTCGGCAACGCACATGAGTATCATCATCTGGGCCTGCATGTCGGTCGGGAATCCGGGGTATGGAAGCGTGGAGAAGTCTATGCTTCTTATCTCCCCTGTGCCTCGCACCCTGATGGAGTCCCCGTTTTTTTCTATTTCGGTTCCCGTCTGAAGCAGTTTCCCCGTGAGCGCCCCAAGGTGCTCGAACCTGCAGTTCTTGATCACAAGATCGCTTTCATTAAGTGCTCCGGCTATCATCAGCGTCCCCGCCTCTATCCTGTCCGGCATCACGCTGTAGCCCCTCAGCGGATCGAGCGAACTTACCCCTGTTATCGTTATTATATCCGTTCCGGCTCCCTCTATTTTCGCTCCCATCAGATTCAGGGCGTTTGCGAGGTCCACCACCTCGGGTTCGCATGCGGCGTTTAGGATGACGGTCTCTCCTTTGCAGACGCTGGCCAGCAGCATTATGTTTTCGGTCCCCGTAACGGTCGAGAGATCGAAGGGCACGGTGGTTCCCTCGAGTTTTTTCGCAACGGCGCTTACGTATCCGTCTTCGAGTTGCACCGACGTTCCGAGGATTCGAAGTCCCTTTATGTGCTGATCTATGGGCCTCTCTCCTATAGCGCATCCTCCGGGGAGAGAGACTTCAGCTTTCTTAAATCTGGCCACAAGCGGCCCCAGAACCAGCACGGAAGCCCTCATCGTCTTTACCAGATCGTAGGGAGCCTTGTAGCTGTCTATGCTTGTTGAGTCAACGAGCAGGTCACCGTCTGCGTACTCGCATCTCGCGCCCAGGGTTTCGAGGAGTTTCATCATGGTCCGCACGTCCGCCAGATCCGGCACGTTCGAGATGGTGTTCTCCCCGTCGTTCAGTATGCAGGCCGCCATTATGGGAAGGACGGCGTTTTTCGCTCCGCCGACCGACACCTCTCCGGAAAGCCTCTTTTCTCCTTCTATTACTATTTTTTCCAAGTCGCTTTCACTACCCTTTTCGCTCCGCCGATATCGATCCCGAAGCCTATGTCCGAAAAACCGTTTTCACGAACTATTCTCTCCGCGCTCTCCGCCTGAGAGGCCCCGATTTCAAGAAGCAGAAAACCGCCTTCTCGAAGCGCGGTTCCCGCCGCGGCCGCTATTTTCCTTATGTACGCAAGCCCGTCCTTCCCGCCGAGAAGCGCCGTGCGCGGCTCGAAGCGCCTTATCTGCGGGGAAAGCTCCGCGTATTCCGCTTCGGATACGTAAGGCGGGTTGGAAATTATGATGTCAAACGAAGATATTGCAAAGCAACCCAGAAGATCCGAGCGGACGAACCGAACGCGCGCGCCGTGTGCGCGGGCGTTTCTCCTTGCTACCCCGAGCGCCGCCGCGGATACGTCCGAGGCGAAAACCTCGCAGCCGTCTGCTTCGAGAGACAGGGTTACGGCGAGACACCCGCTTCCCGTTCCGAGGTCGAGGATACGGGGATTTTTCATCCGTCCCGCGGTCTCTATAGCGAGTTCCGCAAGCGTTTCGGTTTCCGGTCTCGGTATCAGGACGTCGCGGGTCACGACAAAAGGCCTCGAGCAGAATTCCCGCTTGCCGGTGACGTACGCGAGGGGTTCTCCCGCGAGGCGTCGGCGAAGGAGTTTTTCAAACGCTTCCGCGCGCGCGGGGTCCACGCGTCTTTCCGGATGCGCGTAGAATTCCAGCGGGTCCGTGCCGAGGCTTCCCGCGAGTATCGCTCTTGTCTCGATTCCCGGGCACTCGAAGCCGTTTTCCTCGAAGCTTTTTCTGCCTTTCAGGTAAAGTTCTCTGATTTCCATTTGAGCTTGAAATTGATGAGTGTATACGCAGAAGACGCGTTTTCAAGTTTCGGGTTTCCGCTTAGAGGGTCTTTCCCAGATGCTTAAGAACAGAAACTTCGTGCTTGCCTCCTCTTCTCCAAGAAGACGGGAGCTGCTTGCGAGTCTTGGTCTTGATTTCGAAGTGATTGCGCCGCAGGTGCTCGAGAGCGCTTGCGATGGAGAATCGCCGCTTGATTTCGCAAAGCGCATGGCCAGGGAGAAAGCGCTTTACGTCTGCGCGCAGCAGCGGCCGGGGCGCATCGTCGTGGGCAGCGACACGGTCGTGTCCGTCTCGGGAGAGATTTTCGGCAAGCCCCGCGACGAAGAAGACGCACTCTCGATGCTGCAGAAACTCTCCGGGGTAACCCACGAGGTCATAACGGGCTTCTGCGTGGCGAAATCCCCCGGCGATGTTCTTCACCTCGGGGCCACCCGTACCGAGGTGCGGATGAAGTCCCTTGATACGGAAGGGATGCGTCGGTACATTAAGACCGGAGAGCCCATGGACAAGGCGGGCGCATACGCCATTCAGGGGGCAGGATCATGCCTTGTTGAGTGGATAAAAGGTTCCTACACGGGTGTCGTCGGACTTCCGCTTTTTGAGCTGGTTTCAGTACTTTCGGATATAGGTGTCGTGGAATCCGGATGAGCTTGAAGGATAACATAGACGAAGTAGAACGGAGAATCGCAGAGGCGTGCCGAAGAAGCGGGAGGAACCGGGAGGATGTGCGGCTGGTAGCGGTCTCGAAGAAGTTCCCCTTGACGGTGATTCTGGAGGCCAACCGGCTCGGGCTTCGGGATTTCGGCGAGAATTACGCCCAGGAGCTTCGCGACAAGCAGAGGGAGGCCGGAAGCGGTGCCGCCGGCACGCTTCGCTGGCATTTCATCGGGGCCCTGCAGAGAAACAAGGTGAAATACGTTGTGGGCAAGGCGGAACTTGTGCACGCGGTTGACAACATGGCCCTTGTGGCGGAGCTTGATAAGAGGGCCGCATCCGCCGGAACCCGCGTCCGGGCGCTTGTTGAGATAAACGGCGGGGAGGACAGCAAGAACGGGATCAGGGGGAGCGATCTTCGGGGGTTTCTCGAAAGCGCGTCCGGATTCCGGAACGTTTCGCTTGAGGGACTCATGATTATGCCCCCTTACTTCGAGGATCCCGAGATGAGCAGGCCATGGTTCTCGGGACTCAGGGAGCTGAGGGACAAGGTGTCGGGGGAGTTTCCCGGAATACGGGAGCTCTCAATGGGTATGAGCAATGATTTCGAGGTGGCGATCGAAGAAGGAGCCACGATTCTCAGGGTCGGTTCGGCGCTTTTCGGTCCGAGGCCCGAGTGAGTTTGAAAATGAAAAAAACGGCATTCATAGGAGCGGGGAACATGGCCGAGGCGATGGTAAGGGGACTTCTCGCCTCTGGAAGCTTTAAGAAAAGGGACGTAACGCTCTCAGACGTAGACCCCGAGAGACTCTCTTACCTGTCCTCGCAGTACGGAGTCGCGACCACCTCAGATAACAGGGAAGCGGTAAAAAAGTCCGATATAGTCATTTTTTCCGTAAAGCCCCAGGTAATCCCCGAGGTCTGCAGGGAAGTGAAAAACGTCGCTACCAAAGACAAGCTCTACGTGTCGATCGCCGCAGGGGTAGGGTACTCTTTCATAAAAAAGCTTATCGGAAGGGAGATAAAGCTTGCGCGGGTTATGCCCAACACCCCGAGTCTCGTGCTTGAGGGGGCATCCTGCGTTTATTTCGGGGAAGGGTTCTCAGGTGAGGAAGAAGATCTGGTTCTCGAAATCCTGGGCTCCCTGGGGAAAGCCTTTCGGATTGAGAGTGAAGGCCTCATGGACGCTGTTACGGCCCTTTCCGGAAGCGGTCCGGCGTTTGTGTCGATTTTCATCGAGGCGCTTTGCGACGGTGCGGTTAAAATGGGGCTTTCAAGGAAACTTGCAACGGACCTTGCCGCGCAGACCGTTCTCGGCACCTCGAGAATGATTCAGGAAGGCGCCGGGCATCCCGCCGAGATAAAGGACATGGTCACATCGCCCGGGGGAACCACGGCAAGCGGGATTCACTCGCTTGAGCGGGGCGGTTTCCGGGCCGCCGTGATATCCGCTATCGAGTCCGCGGCCAGACGTTCCGCGGAACTTTCAGGAGAGGAGGACTGACATGGAAATATTAGGAGGCAACTTCTTAAGGGCCATCGCCGAGGTGGTGGACATACTTCTTAGCGTTTACATATGGCTCATAGTGGGACGGGCGATACTTTCGTGGGTGAACCCCGACCCGTACAACCCTATAGTGAGGTTTCTTTACTCGGCAACGGAACCGGTTCTGGGTTTTGCCAGAAGATATATTCCTCCCATCGGGGGCTCGCTAGACCTTAGCCCCATAGTGGTCCTGCTTCTGATAGTCTTCATAAAGCGCGCCGTCGTCAACTCTCTTTTCCAGATGGCGGCCGGCTTGTGATAGATTGAGACCTCTTCTCTTTTCCTGACAAGGTCTTGTTTATGCTTGAAAAACGCTCCGCAGGCATATACGATAGAAGTTCTGTAAAAATTTTGATGCAAGGAGACGTTAAAGGATGAAAATATCACTTCTGGGTGGAACGGGAGACATAGCGGAAGGTCTGGTACTGCGGTGGTCAAGAGCCGGACATGAGATATACATAGGCTCCAGAAGCGAGGAGAAAGCGCTCGGCATAGCGGCGGGTCACGCGGAAACGCTCGAGGGGCTTGGAATCGAATCGAACATACACGGCATGGCGAACGCGGATGCCGCGGCGGCTTCCGAGATAATAATAATAAGCATTCCGCCCGAGTACGCGGCGGCCACCGTAGGGGGATGCGGCGACAGCATCACGGATCAGATAGTCGTAACTCCTGTGGTCTCGATGAAAAGGGAAGGCAAGACTTTCCTTTTTGACCCTCCGGCCCAGGGTTCTTCTGCTCTTGAGATAAAGGATGCGCTTCCCGAGACGGCGAGGCTGGTGTCCGCCTATCACAATCTTCCCGCGAAGGAACTTGCCAACATAGACGAGGACCTTGATTACGACGTGGTAATATGCGGTGATGACGAGGGAGCTAAAGAGGTGGTCAAGAACCTTACCGAGGAAATGAAGAACCTCAGGGTGCTTGACGCGGGTCCGCTCGAGGTCTCCTCGATGATAGAGTCGCTCACGCCCCTTATCGTTAACCTTAACGTAAGGTACAAGCCCACGCATTTTTCGGTCAAGTTCGTCTGAGGCGCAGTCATTCTCCGATAATCTGGACGATTACCTTTCTCGTTCTGGGGCGGTTATCGAAGTCAACGAGCACTATCTGCTGCCAGGTACCGAGCAGCGGACCGCTCTCTGAGAACGGAACCGTAAGCGAGGGTCCGAGCACAGACGCCCTTACGTGCGAGTGACCGTTTCCGTCGCCCCATCTGGCGTTGTGCGCGTAGTGCATGGCCTCTGGCGCCATTCTTTCAAACGCGTCTTTCAGGTCGGAGAGCACCCCGCTTTCGTACTCTATGGTTGTGACCGCGCAGGTCGAGCCGGCGACAAAGACCGTGGCCGTTCCCGAAGACAGTTCCGCCTTGGAAAGCTCTCGGCTCACGTGAGGAGTTATGTCCAGTATGTCGCAGTCGCCTTGGGTGCTTATAGTGAATGATTTCGTTTCAACCGGCATTTTGTCCTCAGAAAAGTTCCAGCTGGCGCGGCTTTTTAAACGCCGTTATGTTCCACCCGTCCTTCTCAAGTCCTTCCGTGAAGCTATCGCCGAAGTTTCCCCTTATGATCACGTTCCCGGGTCTTGAAACGCCGAGATACTCCGAAATCTCGTCGTATCCGAAGTGGTTGCTCAAGGGAAACGCCACCTCGGCCCGTAGAGCCGATCTAATAAACGTTCCGTTTTCCATTGAGCGGCCGCTTATCACCGCAACTTTCTTTCTTTTAAGGTTCTCGACGACCGCGGAGTCCCTGTAGGAAAGAGGGGCTATCAGGACCTTGTTTTTGAAATGCTTTCTTTTTATTCCTCCGTAGGGAGGAATCCTCACCCCGAGTTCCTCATAGAGCCTTAGAGTCTTAACCATCGCTGGATGAAGGCTCATCTCTATTTCTCTTTCCCCGAGGAAAAGTATAAGGTCCTGCGCTTTTCCCATGGGGTTTACCAGGATTACCGGCACGTTGTCCTCAAACAGTGTCCTGTTTATGAATTCGAATATGGATTCCATTACTACTTCGGGCGGGGGGAAAATGAACTTCGGCGCTCCGTAGGCGCAGTTTACGACCAGCGTGTCGCATCTCCTGAGTTCTGCGTAGCCTGCCGTGGCGGTATTCTTGAGCTTGAAGCCACCCGCGTAAACGATTCTCTTTCCGTCTTTTTCGACGACCACCTGCGCCGCCCCGAGCATCTGTCCCGATGGGATAAGCTCAATCGAGTAGCTGCCCAGAGTGAAAGGTTTTCCGTAAGGGGAAGAAAGAACCGCCGAGCCTTTAATTTTTTTCCCCAGAAGCTTTATCGTTTCGGGAGTAGCTATGATTTTTTCGCTTCGGGGCAGCTTGTTGAAGTTCGCGCTTGAAATAAAAGAAAGCGGTACGGCCCGCTTCGAGTCGAAGTATATATCGGTACCGGAAAGCTTTATTTCAGAGCTAGAACTGATTTCCAGCATACGGAAGGAAATTTACTTTAGTTTTCCCTTCATAACAAGCGATTCGTCCCGTCCCCGCCGACTTCCTGAGTTAATCGCCCGGCGGTGGCTGATAGGATGTTCGGCCTGAAGTCAGATCGCCCGAAGACAAGTATCCCGGGACAAGAAAACAGTCGAGATCACCGGGTTCCCCGGTCATTATATGACTTGTTCAATAGGGAAGGCTTTTTGTTGCGCGGAGGCTTGCGTGTCAAGCTATGGTGCCCTTAGTAGGGTTATGCCTGATTTTGCCCTGAAAGTGCTTGACAGCCTTATTGTTTTCTTGTTCTAATCTATAAGATAAATGCCACTAATGCCCCGACGGGAGTCGAGGTTCTTTAGGGTTTAAACTGAACAATCAGTAAGGAGGATATAATGAGAGTATTAATGCGAAATACTGTCTTTAAGACAGCGGCCCTTGCGGGTCTTTTTTTGTGCATGCTGGTGTTTGCGGGCGCCTTTTCCGGTATTACGACTTCAGTGCACGCTACACACGCCGATGAGGTACAGACCGAAGCGGACCTTAAACCATTCGTAGAGGCGGCGATTGATGAGTATTACATAAATACCATTATAAAGGGCTGTGATTTTAGCCAAATTACTAAACTCGCTCCTTTCGCAAGCTCTATTCCTGATCTTTCAGCCGCTACGGCAGAGGAGATAAAACCACTTATTGCTCTTTTTCCTACCGTGGGTCTGACTAGGGCGGATGTAGAGCAAGGTTGCGATTTTACCCACCGCTTCCGTGAGGTGTTTGGCAGCGGCCCAGAGTGGGTGTCGGGTTCCATATATCTTTTCATCATGAACGATGACGGAACGATGCTTTATAACGGAGCAGATCCAAGTGTTGAGGGTACGGTTCTTCAAGCTATTGACAGGGGGGATAGGGATGTCCTTGAGGTAATTACTGACGCGGTTGCAGGGACTCCTTCTGGCGCCTCGGTTGAGTATTGCTGGAATGATCCGACTGTGGAGGGTGACGACGAGCCCAACGCCAACGTAATGATGGCCCCCGGTTTCTCTTGGAAAATAAGCTACGTTGTGAATCCCTTTGAGTACTTGGGAGCGGCGGCGCTCGCTGGTTCTCCAGGTGTTATCTTCGGTTCCGGTATCTACCCGAAAACGGGCACCCCACTTTCGGGATGTGAAATAGTTACGGACATGGAGGAGCCCATGGAAGAACCTATGGAGGAGCCTATGGAAGAACCCATGGAAGAGCCTGAAGAAGTTGAGGAAGTAGTGGAGGATGTCGTCGAGAGTGTCAGCGGCGGAGGTTGTGCAATCGCGGCGGGAAGCGACAGTACGCCTGGGAGTAACGCCCTTAACCTGCTGTTGATAGTGTCCGCACTGTTTTTTACCGCAACGTTCGGAAACCGTGCGACGGGCAGGCGGAACGGCATTCATTCTTAGTTTTAGGGATGTTTTCTGACTGAGGCATCTCTCCAGAGCGGATAGGTGTTTTAGCGCAAACAATTAAAGGGGGAGCGTCGCTTGGCGTTCCCCCTTTTTTTATCAGTTTACCTCTATTTTCTTTGAAGGTTCATCCTGCTTTCTCGGCAGGGTGAGGCGCAGGACGCCGTCTTTGTACTCGGCCTGGATGTTTTCTTTGTCTATGTTGTCGTCAAGGAAGAAACTTCTCTCAAACAGCCCGTAGGATCTCTCGACCCTGAGATATCCTTCCTTCTCGGTCTTGTTCTCAAGCTTTTTTTCTCCCTTTATCGTAAGCCGGTTGTCCTTTACGTCTATGTCAAAGTCCTCCCTGCTTACCCCGGGAAGTTCGGCTGATACGACGAAATTCCCTCCGTCGTCGAAAACGTCGACTTTGGGGCTCCGGGCTGCCTCCGGCGCCTCGGAATCAAAAACCCCGGGAAAGACGTTTGCGAAGTTACGAAAGACGTTGCCCGGCTCCCATAAATTTACTGCGTATTTCATTGTCTTTACCTCCGTTTAAATGAATTTTTTATCCCCGTTTCCCCTTCCGCAGTTCCATATTAATCATCATCCGGGGGCACTCAAGGATTTTTTTTGTTTTCCCCGGGTTGTATTTACCGCAAAATAATGGTTTCTTTGATTACGGGAGAAAAGTTCATGGCTAGACAACAGGGCGGACATCTGGTTTCAAAGGCTCTTTACGACTTGGGAGTGAGGGACATATTTACCCTCGGAGGGGGACACATAAATCCCGTTTACAGGGCCTGTACGGATCTTGGCATAAGGCTTGTCGACACCCACCACGAGCAGGGGGCCGCGATGGCGGCGGACGCTTACGGGAGACTGAGGAGAACACCCGGGATATGCCTTGTGACGGCGGGTCCCGGACTTACAAACGCTCTTACCGGGGTATCGGGTTCCTACCTTGCCAATTCTCCCATGATACTGATTTCAGGGCGTTCGGGGATCGAGGAGAACGACCGGATGTCCCTTCAGGAAATAGACCAGGAAGCGATCGTAAGGCCGGTTACGAAGTGGGCGAGGACGGTTTACGAGGTCGAAAGGCTCGAAGAATACGTCTCGGCCGCCTACGGGGCCGCTATTTCTTCCAGGCCGGGGCCCGCGTACCTTGGAATGTCCTACGAGGTTCTTTATCCGAGTTGCGACGAGAAGGAAATTTCGCCCGCGAGGGCACCCGTTCCCGATACGGACTGCGAGCCGCCCGAGCGCAAGATCTCTGAGTTTTTCCGGTTGCTTTCCGACTCGAAAAGGCCTGTAGTGATTGTCGGAAGCGGCGGGTGGTACTCGGGTGCCGAGCAAAGTATTTTGGAATTCGCAGAAAGGCTCGGAGCGCCTTTTTTCACTCTTAACATGGGAAGAGGGATACTGCCGGACAGTCATAAATGCTGCTTCGGGGCGGCGTCCCCTGCAAGTCCCGGGGGATTCAGGGAGATAAGCGCAAACGCTGATCTCGTTATCCTCCTCGGCATAAGGCTCAGTATCTACGCCGGGTTCGGAAAAACCATAAATCCGGAGGCCAAAACGGTCCAGGTGGATATCCACCCCGAGGAGATCGGGAGGAACCGCCCGGCCGATCTCGGGGTTGTCTGCGACCTTGATTCCTTTCTCGCAAAAGCGAATCTCTACGCACGGGAAAACAAGACGAGCCTCGATTTCAGCTCTTGGATGAAGGATGCCCGCTCCTCGAGGTCCCGCTCCCGCGCGGCGTTTCGCCGTACCGTTTCCAGATCGAAGGGAATCCACCCGGCCGCGGTGGCAAAAACGGTTTCTGACTACCTCGGGGGAGAGGGAATAATCGCGGTTGACGGGGGGGACTGCCAGTCGTGGACTGATCTTTCATCCGAAGTGAGAAAACCCGGGCATTACCTTAAGGGAGGTCCGCTTGGGTGCATGGGTGTCGGTGTGCCTTTCGCGCTGGGGGCGAAGGTTGCCTTTCCCGAAAAGTCCGTGGCGCTTGTGACCGGAGACGGGGCGGTGGCCATGAATTTCATGGAGATGGAAACCGCGGTGAGGCACTCTATCCCGTTTGTGGCGGTGGTCTGCAACGATTCCGCGTGGGGAATGACCAAGCATCAGATAGAGATAACCTACCCTGACGCGGGGGTGACCCAGGGAGTGGATCTCGGTTTTGTCGATTTTCACGAAATAATAAAAGCGATGGGCGGATACGGGGAGAAGATAGAGGATATAAAAGACCTGACCCCAGGTCTTGAAAGGGCCTTTTCCTCGGGGCTTCCTTCGGTGCTTAACGTAAGAACCGACCCTGACGCGGTAAGCGGCGCGACGCGGGTGATCACGGAGATGATGATGAGGGCGATGGACTAGAAGCAGTTGCCTTTGCCGTCAGTCGTTTTTAAGCACGGCCAGAAAAGCTTCCTGCGGTATCTCCACCCTTCCTACCTGCTTCATTCTCTTTTTTCCTTCCTTCTGTTTCTCAAGAAGCTTTCTTTTTCTGGTGACGTCTCCCCCGTAGCACTTGGAGGTAACGTCCTTCCTCATCGCCCTTACCGATTCGCGGGCTATCACCCGGCTTCCAATCGCCGCCTGTATAACCACCTCATAGAGCTGGCGCGGGATGAGAGAGCGGAGCTTCACTATAAGCTCCCTTCCCCTCTCGTAGGCCTTGTCCTTGTGGGAGATTATGGAGAGTGCGTCGACCGGGTTTCCGTTAACGAGAATATCGAGCTTTATGAGGTCTGAGTCCTTGTATCCCGCGGGCTCGTAATCCATCGAGGCGTACCCCTTTGTGACAGACTTAAGAGTGTCGTAGAAATCATAGACTATTTCCGCAAGCGGGAGCTCGTATTCGATTATGGCCCTGTTTTCCGTGACGTAGCTCAGGTTCTTCCGTATCCCCCTTCTTTTTTCGCAGAGCTCGAATATCTGCCCCAGGTAATCCGAAGGGGTATGAACGGACACGAACACGTACGGTTCCTGGAGCCGGGCTGAGCGGTCGCCGGTCGGAAGTTCGCTGGGGTTGTCGACGTAAACTTCCCTTCCTCCCGGATAGATGGCCCTGTAAATAACGGTCGGCGCGGTAGTTATGAGGTTTACCTCGAACTCCCTCTCGACCCTCTCCCGCACGATTTCCATGTGTAGAAGCCCGAGAAAGCCGCAGCGAAAACCGAATCCGAGCGCAAGTGATGTCTCCGGTTCGTAAACAAGAGATGAGTCGTTTAGTTTGAGTTTTTCGAGTCCCTCTTTCAGTTTGTCGTAATCTCCCGTGTCGATCGGGTAGAGCCCGCTGAAGACCATGGGCTTTATTACCTTGAACCCCTCGAGGGGCTTTTCAGTGGGGGAATCGGCCGCCGTTATCGTGTCTCCGACCCCTGCCTCGCCAATTTCCTTTATGGAGGCGGTTATGAATCCGACTTGTCCCGCCCCGAGCTGCTCAAGTTCCGTTGCCTGCGGAGCGAACGTGCCTATTTTCCTGACTTCGTATTTCTTGCCGGTTGCCATTAGCTTGATGTTCATGCCGAGTCTTACTGTTCCTTCGTATACCCTTACCAGCATCACGACGCCTTGGTACGAATCGAACCAGCTGTCGAATATAAGCGCCTTGAGCCTCGAGTCCTCGGGGCTTTTGGGCGGCGGCACAAGCGCCACGATCGATTCCAGTATCTCCTTAGTGCCTGTTCCTTCCTTGGCGCTTGCCAAAACCGCGTCTTCGGTGGAGATTCCGACTATGTCCTCTATCTCTTTTTTCACCCTGTCGGGTTCCGCGGAAGGCAAGTCTATCTTGTTTACTACGGGGACGAGTTCAAGCCCGGAGTCGGCGGCCAGGTATGCGTGGGCAAGCGTCTGGGCCTCAACCCCCTGGGAGGCGTCTACCACCAGCAATGCTCCCTCGCACGCTATCAGGCTTCGCGAAACCTCATAGCTGAAATCGACGTGCCCGGGGGTGTCTATGAGATTGAATTCGTAGGTTCTGCCGTCATCGGCCTTGTACTTCAGCCTTACCGCCTGGGCCTTTATGGTTATTCCCCTCTCCCTTTCTATCTCCATGTTGTCCAGGAACTGCTCGGTTTTCTCCCGCTCGCTCAGGGTGCCGGTGAACTCAAGGAGCCTGTCGGCGAGGGTTGATTTGCCGTGGTCGACGTGGGCTATTATGGAGAAGTTCCGAATCAGGCTTGTTTCCATGATCAGGCTGTAAAGTATAAAGCAATGTCCCCATGTTTCAAACGCCCGGGAGGGCGCGTTGCGCCTGAATAAAACCCGGTCGTCACATCGCTCGCCGCGCGGCGGTTTTCCGGTGGTGGTTAATTGCGTCCGGAGGCAACTGAGACAAACCAGCCCCTCTCAGGGCCTGCGGGGTTTGCGGCTTTGTCCCCGAAAATCAGAATAAGGTTTCTGAATGGCCGGAGCACTGCTGAATTATCCGCTAGGGTTGTCGCGAAAAATCCAAGGTTCCTGAACCCCGCACATTCGATCGCAAGAGAGCGGGCCAGGAACCTCGGATTAAACGTCGTTTTCAGTCTTTTTCGAGTTTGGCTGCCCGCCGGTTCCCCGGATGCCGGGTCCGGAACTTTCCGCCTAGGCGGCTTTTCCCTGAAATCGCGAGAAACAGAGCTGCGACGATCAAAAACAGGCTAAGCGCCCCAGCCTTGAGATTGCCTTGGTCTCCGGAGGTAATCGCGCATCCTCCGTCACCTTTTTCCTGTTCTGAAAAATCGGGGAATTTGTGAAGGTTGTCCCGAGCGAGTTGGGATAAGCCTTCAGGTTCGGGCTGACACATGCCGGACTCGTCGGGAGCAGAATATTTCTTATCCGGGTAAATACCGGAACCGAGAACATAATATGTGATGGCCGCGCCGCCGAAGTTTGTCTCCAGGAAGTAGCCGAGCTTGACCGACGTACCGGGAGACAGGCCCCGTATGGGGTCTCCATTCTCATCAACCACTACATCGTCATCTATAAGAGGGTTAGACCAGTAGTATTCGAGGAAACCGTCGCCTTGCCGGTCTACTATATCGGACACGCCCCGACTGATGTCAATGCAGCCGTCATAGAGACGCAGCGGCACATCTTCAAATTCAGGATTGAGTCCGTTAAAGATCCCGTACTGTTCACCCGCATATATGATCAGATAGAAATATATGTCATCCTGTTTCCAGGGCCAGGTTCTCCAGCAGGGCCTGAGCTGAATAAATCTTTGGCCCATGAGCGCTCTTCGCTGCAGAGGGGTAAGCCCCGGTATTGTTCGGTACACAGCAAGCTCGTCGGAAATGTGCTCATCTACCGTTTTCAGATAATTCTCCAGGCTTTTTTCGTCATGTACCATGTCGGCGCTTGTACGTATGAATTCTTCTCCTTTGGAGTCCGTTCCGCGTTCCGCCTGCTCGCCAAAGTACTGAGGGGTGAAATCAGGACAGATCACCCTGGAAAAATCCACTTCACTCAGTTCATGATGAAAGCCCGCAACTGATATGACAGGTATGCTGACTCCGGCGGCCCCCGTCAAGACAGTACGAACGGCACAGATATGGTTTCCATACTTCCCGGAGTCGTCCTGAACACAGCGCGCCTCTCCTCCCGCTCCCTCTACCTCGGTCACCAGCTCTTGAAAAATTCCGATGCGCCTCAAAGACCCGTTCGAGGCAGCGGGATGTTCTGCATGGAAGGTTACAAGTTCACCTGCTTCGAATTTCTGGAGTCCTTCGGTTTTTGTATTAACGGTAATAATGTAAGTGGTTCCACTTTTCCACACTCCGTCGTCAGTTCTCATTTCGGCGCGGAACTCCGCGTGCTTGTCCTCGGCTCTGAGTCTCTCCGAATGCTCTTTTACATTCAGCACAAAATTCCTCATAGCTTCCATAGTGTCCATCTCACTCGCCTCTTGGGCGGTTGTTGTATACATATCATCTGCGGAAGCGGGGTGTGTATCGCCGAAGACGACGGTAAGAACAAGCATAAAGCAGGAAAACAGTGTGACCGTTGCGGTTTTTTTCATGATTCCATCCTTTCTTTTTAGGGGGTTAGCTTAAAATACCAGATAAACTGCTCATATTTTATTAAGGAATTATTTTTTCAGGTTGACAGATCACCGATACCAACCGATCGGTAAAGATTTTATTCACCCGCTTAACTGTTTGTCAAGTAAAGATTAAGTTATTCCAAGGTGGTGCAGAACGTTTAGTCCTAACAAGGTCGCCCCCTTCTCCACTCGGGCGAATGGAATTCTCAAACCTTCCCCACGTGAATTCAGCCGATGAATTACCTGCTTCTGGCTGGTTATGAGGTAATTGCCTAATAAAAGCTTCTAGCTGTTGTCAATTGTTTTGCTGACGGCGTCAAATTGTGCACTGTTTCGTGGTTTTATGTTATCATACAAAAATAAGCATTTTGGATTATGGAGGACTCAGGATGAAAAAAGGAATCATTACGGGGCTTTCTGTCCTGCTTTTCGCAGGTTTGCTAAGTCCCTTAACAAATGCTTTCGAACTTGAAAAGCTCGTCGTGCTCGGCAGCCGTTTTGAGGAACGAAGCGTTTCTGACTCTCCGGTTCCCGTCGATGTCATAACGGAAGAGGAGATCGTCGCTACCGGGCAGACCGAGGTAGGCCGGATTATTCAGGAACTCATACCGTCTTTTAACTTTTCAAGCTCGACCATAAGCGACGGGACGGACGCTCTTCGCCCCGCCACGCTCAGGGGCCTCGGGCCTGATCAGGTTCTTGTTCTGGTTAACGGAAAGCGCCGCCACAAAAGCGCCCTGATACACGTAAACACGTCGGTGGGCCGTGGTACCGCGGGTGTTGATATGAACACGATTCCCGTAAGCGCGATAAAGAGAATCGAGGTACTGAGGGACGGCGCTTCGGCGCAGTACGGTTCAGATGCCATATCCGGTGTTATAAACATAATTCTTAAGGACGGCTACGACGGCAAGATAACTGCAACCGCCGGACAGCTTTACGAAGGAGACGGAGAAACTCTTGTGGCGAGCATAAACAAGGGTTTTTCGGTCGGCGGCGAAAGCGTCGTGAATGCGACCCTTGAAGTAAGGGACAGGGGCCGTTCCAACAGGGCGGGGGCAATGGGAGATATCCAGTATTCCGGCAGTGAATGTCTTGACACGGACGGAAATGCGGCCCCGTGCGGAAGTGTGAGTAGTCCGCGGACGCTTTCAGCCAGCAGCGTAAACGATCCCGAGCGCGTTTTTGACAGGGACAGGTTCAGAGTGGGCGACGCGGATTCCACGCACGTGAGCTTCGTGCTCAACATGAGGGCGCCGGTGGATATTATGGACGGTGAGGTTTACAGCTTCTTTGACCTGTCGAAGAGGGAAAACGAGAGCGGGGGTTTTTACAGAAGGGCAAATCAGTTTGACAGAAACCCTGCCGGATCAGCTTACCCGGATGGTTTTCTTCCTCTTATCAACACCAGTATAAGTGATTTGGCATTCGGTGCGGGTTTCGAGGGAGACCTTACCGACAGCGTAAAAATGGACGTGAGTTATGTAGTGGGCGGAAACTCTTTTTCCTTTGAGATCACTGATTCCCATAACGCCTCATGGGTCAGGTGCCATACCGGTGAGGCGGCGCAATGTCTCTCCGACGCGGATTACACCGGTTCAATTCCACTGTCCGCCGACGCGGGAGAGCTAAAGCTTTTTCAGCACACGGTGAATCTTGATTTTACGACTCCTTTTACGTTTGGAAATCTCGCCTGGGGAGGTGAGTACAGAAGGGAGGAATATGAGATAGTAGCCGGTGAACGGTATTCATATGAAGACTACGATGGTCCCGGGGGCAGAGGAGCTCCCGGAATACAGGTATTTCCTGGTTTCAAACCCAGCAATGAGCTCTCAGAATCAAGGGATGCTTTCTCCGCATACGCCGACGCGGAATTTGATGTAGGGGAGATACTGCTTTTAAGTCCCGCCGTGCGCTACGAGAACTACAGCGACTTCGGGAACACTTTTAACGGAAAACTCTCTGCCCGAGCCGGACTTTCAGATTCTTTTGCCCTTAGGGGCTCTGCGAGCACGGGCTTCAGGGCTCCTTCCATGCAGCAGATTTATTTCAATAACGTCTCGACACAGTTCAATCTTAATGAGCAGACAGGAGAATTTGATGCGTTCGAAGTGGGGACTTTCCGTAATGACAGTGATCTCGCAAGGATGATAGGGGTTCCGGAACTTAAAGAAGAAACTTCACAAAACTTCAGTGCCGGTTTCGTGTTCAACCCGTTTTCCGCCCTCACGATCACAACCGACTTCTATTACATACTGATTGACGACCGGGTTATTCTGAGCGGCAGGATTAGCGAGGGTAATGAAGCCATTCCTCAATCGGTAAGGGATAGCGTAGGGGCGCAGCAGGGTCAGTTCTTCATGAACGCCGCGGACACTACGACCAGGGGGGTGGATGTGGTAGCGAGCTATGATCATTCCTTTGGCGACACTTCTACTTTAAACATTGTTTTTGCCGGAACTGTAAGTGAAACCGAGATCACGGACGTGAATCTTCCGCTCGGTCTCCCCGAAGAGCTTTTTACGGAACAGGACCGTTCGATTATAGAAGAATGGCAGCCTAAGGACCGCTTCTCCCTCTCCGGGTCTTATTCAAAAGGATTCGCCTCCCTGCTGGTCGCTGTTCACCGTTACGGGGAATATACGGTTCTTGACGGTGGAAAAAGACAGACTTACGGCGCAAAGTACATTACCGATGCGAGTCTTAGCGTGGGAATGGGCAAAGTCGGCACGCTTAAAATCGGGGCCAACAACCTTTTTGACGTAAAGCCTGACAAGAACGAAATCGGCCAGTCAAGGGGCGGTGCCATATACGATCACGACGGGTCTCTCATAGTCGATTCCCCGGGAGTTTTCACCTACTCACGGCGCTCGGCACCTTTCGGGTTTAACGGCGGTTATTACTACTTGGCTTACGAGTACAGCTTCTAAGCCTGTCTTGCCGCAACGGCATTATTTTCCTGCCGGGATGAACTCGGTCCCGGCAGGAACTTTTTTCCAAGATTCTTTTATACCGCGGATGACCTTATTACCATAAGTTTTTCGTGGGTCATCTCGCGCATAGTGTACGGAATTCCTCCCGTTCCTATTCCCGAGTGCCCGGCCCCGCGAAAAGGCATCCAGTCGACCCGGAACGCGGTGTGGTCGTTTACGAGCACTGAAGCCGCCTTCAGCTTCTTCACGGCCTCAAGGGCGGTATCGATGTTCTTGGTGAATACCGACGCCTGAAACGAGTAGGGGAGGCTGTTCGCCAGTTCTATGGCCTCGTCCATTCTCTTGTAGGAGTAAACGGCTATAACGGGTCCGAAGATCTCCTCGCGCGAGAGCCTGCAGCTCTGGCTCGGGTTAAGGATTACCGTGGGCTCATAGCAGGTTTTCCCGATTTTTTTGCCTCCGCAAAGAAGCTCCCCGTCTTTTCTCAAAGCCTCTTTTACCCAGCTGTTAACTCTTGTGACCTCCCTCGGGCTTATGAGGGGGCCTATATGCGTTTCTTCGCTCATCGGGTCTCCGACTTTTGTCTCGAGAGCAAGTTTCTTAAGTCCTTTGGCGACCTTTTTCACTACCGAGCTTTGCGCGAAAACCCTCTGCACGGAAACGCAGACCTGGCCCGCGTGGTAGAAGCCGCCTTTTGCAAGAAGGGGAAGCATGTCGTCTATGTCAGCGTCGCGCTCCACTATCACGGGAGCCGAGCCCCCGTGCTCAAGAGCGCATCTTGTTCCCGGCGCGAGCCTTGACCTCAGGTGCCATCCCACTTTGGCGGAGCCGATGAATGTGAGGTAGTTGACCCTTCTGTCCGTCGCCAGCGCTTCGGCGAGTGTGTCGTCCACTATAACGGCGCGGGCCCACTTTTCTGGAAGACCGCTTTCGTAGAGAGCTTCAAGCAGGTTAAGGCAGGAAAGGGGAGTATTGAGCGCGGGCTTTATGATTACCGGGCAGCCGACGGCCACCGCGGGTATCACCTGGTGAACGGCGAGGTTAAAAGGGTGGTTGAAGGCCGAGATGGCTACCACAACCCCTATTGGTTCCCTGAGAGTAAATGCCATCCTGTTAAGGGAAGCGGCGTTTGAGCCCATGGGTATTTCCTCTCCTCCGAGGCTGGAGAGGGATTCGATCGCCACCTTTATTCCGTTTATGGCTCTTGTGATCTCGGCTCTGGTGTCAATGAGAGGTTTTCCTCCCTCCGCGGCGGCGTCCGCCACGATACGGTCGTAGTTTCTCTCGACAAACTCCCTGGTTCGCTCGAGGATCTCTATTCTTTGCGGAATGGGGATTCTTTCTGACGGCCGGTCGGCAAGAGCCCTTGCCTCGGAAAGCGCTTTTTGCATCTCCCTTTTGCTGGTCACGGGAATTTTTCTTATGAGTTTTTCGTCGTAGGCTCCAAGAACCTCAAGTGTTTTCGGCATGCTTTTTCCCTCCGCCGCCCCTTGGTGTGGGCTTTTTGTTTTTTACCTGATTTTAAGCCACTTTACATGCCGACGGAGGGTGTTTATATTGAGAAATAGAGGTCGTCTTCATGATTATGCGCGGAATTACCATGATTGTTCTTGCGGTCGCGGTTCTTGTTGTTTGGCCGCTTCTGCCCGCGGGAGGCGAACAGGGTGAAAAACCCCTGCCCGAGGGGGTCATGGGACTTACTTCTGAGCAGTGGAAAAAGAAGCTTTCGCCCCTTGAGTACAAAGTGCTCTGGAAAAAGGGCACGGAAGCCCCCTTTTCCGGAGAACTGCTTCACAACAAGAAAAAGGGAACCTACATTACCGCGGGCTGCGGGCAGCCTGTTTTTTCCTCCGAGCATAAATACGATTCAAAAACCGGATGGCCGAGTTTCTGGAGGCCCATAAGCGAGGACGCCGTGAAGATAGTTCCCGATAACTCCTTCGGACTCAGGCGCTATGAGGTAGTATCAAGCAAATGCGGGGAGCATCTGGGGCATGTCTTCAAGGACGGCCCCCCTCCGACCGGGCTTCGGTACTGCATAAACTCGGTCGCCTTGGATTTTATTCCATCCCAATAATGCCGTTTTGCCCCGGGTTGGGGTTGTAATTTACGCTTGACATTGAAGATGCGTTTGTGATAAAAGCATAATTAGCGGCCCCTGTCTTGGGGCCAGGAACGGTTATGATCTCATAAGGAGGTATGGTTAGTATGGTTCCAATAGAAGCTTTATTAGGTTACGTGTTGCTGCTCGTGGGGTTCGTGTTCTTCGCGAACGGGATGACCCTTCTGGGTAAAACCGGAGCGAAGGAAGT